>JBAXFX010000001.1:0-54449 GCA_037139695.1 Candidatus Moraniibacteriota bacterium
TTGGTTGGCGCTCAAACGAAATTTTCGGATTTACAGCTCGACATGAGATTTGAGAGAGATACTGAGAAGCAATTTTCCAACGATTGATGGAGTACTGTTATTTTTCAGAAAGAAATGCCCTCTATATCCTCTTTTATTCATAGAGACTATCCTATTGGCAATCGATGAGATCATCCTGATGCGACTCCGGTTCTCCGTTCGGCTTATTCGCGAGGACCGCCTCAAGCAAATCGACGGATCTGTTCCAATCCCACTCTTTAGCCGTCTTGTATCCGTTCGCGATAAGTTTTTCGCGCAATGAACTATCGTTCATCAGCCGTTCTACGGCTTTTTTTGCACTCGCAACATCACCTTGCTCCACGACCAATGCGTTATATCCATCGATGATATACTCATCATACCCGGTCACCTTTCCGACCACGACCGCACATCCGCATGCCATCGCTTCCATCGGAGGTCCGAAAAAACCTTCCACCCGACTCATCTTCAAAAAGATATCGCATGAGGAATAAATCCTATTCATTTCACCGTACGGAACGTCCTCAAAATATCGATCGAACCGCCAATCCTTTTTCGGCTGCCCATTATTGCTGATGATCCATACTTCCACATCCAAATCGGAAACAACCGCGTAAGAATCGTCCATGCCCTTATAAGGAACATTTATCGCTCCTTCAATCAAGACCCTTTGCTTCGAGCATCTTGACCCTATCGGTTCGGATTTGAAAAAAATATCCGCATCCAGACCGTTCGGAACATAACGGGATTCATGGCCGAATTCCCGTTTGAGCCACGCCTGAATCCATCTTGCTTCCGTCACATACTCCATCGGTAGAGAATACGTACTAAGAATCAACTCCGTTTTTTTCTTCTCCTCTGGAAAAAATCTGCTTTCGTCGGATTGAACGAAATACAGTTTTCTCTTAGCTTGTGACATAGCCACGCTGAACGCGGTACTGTAGCCGGTAGCTACCAAGACGTCCATCCGATGAGATTTCAGGATCTTCTTCGTTATCCTGAACGGCAACACTTCTACCGATTGCCCGGAAAACCACCTGAAATCATTGCTGTTATTCAAGGAAAGTATCTTCACCTTATATTTCTTTCGCAGTAATCTGTTCGCATGTTGAAACACTATCGCGATACCGCCGGAAATCCTCGTTCCGGGAATAAGAAAATATATATGCCGGTCATCCACGAAATCGGAATCCTTGGACTTCGAAGCCCCCAAAGAAAACCGTTTCCATTCGAAATATTCCGATTCGAAAGAAAATCGGCTCTTAAAGGTGATGCTATCAAGCCAATAAAGAGTCGCTTTCGCCTTTTTTTTCAAAAATTCAGATGTTTTCATGACATTTTTAGCAACTTGTACATTTTCCTGATACGGTCCCTCCTTTTCGAATGTTGCGGAAACAATCCGTTAAAAAGTTTTATGAACGAAACATAACGGGTTCCCAGGATCGTTCGCAATAGCTCCTTTTCTCCCTGCATCGATCGCTCGGCATGGCCACGCCTTTCCTGATCGATAAAGGATTCGTAATCCTGATTGAGACAGAAATCACGGAAATCCCGACTGGTCTTCAAAAGGAATTCCCTTTCGAAAAAGTCTAGGTGCGAAAATTCCTCTCTCATCCGATGAAAAAATTCCTTCTTATGGGATTCCGGGACCATGCCTCTGAAAAAGGAAAAGAGGAAATACGCCAGCAATTCCAAATAATAATGCTCATATCCGGGAATTTCCCTTATCCTCTTCCGTGAAAAGGACTCCTTCGTTTTTTTCATGATCTCAAAGATATCGAAAACCTTTCGACTGGTCGCATTAGCATCGGTCACGCTCCCTCTCCTGATCACATAATTATAAAAGACATCCTTCACCAGACAGACCTTTCCCGCCTTTACGATAGCCAGGATAGTAAAGGGATTATCTTCAAAATACAATCCTTCAAAGAACCTAATCTCATTCCTCATTATCAGGTCTCTGGAGAATATTTTGTTCCAAACCACGTTTGTCCGCGACACCATCTTCTTAAGATTCGCTTCCGAGAACGATTCGGTTTCTATCTTCTCCAAGATCAGTGATACCCAGGTCGGCTCATCCGCATAAACGCCATCAATGATCTTTCTCACATTTCCAATCGCGACTTCCGCACCATTCCTCTTAGCGGACGAATACAGTCTTTCGAAGAAGTCCGTTTCAACCCAATCATCCGAATCGACGAAGCCCATGTATTCCCCAGTCGATTTCTCGATACCGAGATTCCTGGCGGCGCTGATGCCCAGGTTCCGAGGATTGGTATAGACATGGATCCGCTCATCCAGGGCGGCATATCGCTTCACGATATCCGCCGAACCGTCCATGCCACAATCGTCCACACAGATTATTTCTATATCGCTGAGCGTTTGGGCGCATATCGAATCCAGACATCGCGCCACGAACTCTTTTACCTCGTAAAAAGGTATTATGATTGAAACTTTCGGCATCCCGGTCCGCATATGTCAGCAATGTTATTTCCTTATTCGTATATTCACGTATGGATCCGAAACGATATAGTCGGTAAACAGATTCTTTTCGCGTATTCTTTTATACGCGGAATCGGCATAGTGACTGTTATTGGAATTGATAACACTCCTTTGAAATTCGATTGTAGTCGAACACATGGCCGTAAGTCCGGCGTCATGAATCCTATACCGGACAAGTCGTTCCCTGATAGGCTTCGCCCTGAATCCCATACCAAGGAGTCTTGCCCAAAAATCCCAATCCTCAGGCACATGCCCATCACCGATCGGCCAGTCCCTATATCCCCCGCCCTGCTTCCATGCGTTCCTGGAAAAGACTGCCGTAGTAGGAATGGCATTATGGATGAGTATTTTTTCAAAACTCGTATTTGATACGTCCCAGCCCCTATCCGAATTTCCAAAAAACTGAAGACTCGAATACAGTATGTCATACTTTTCGCCCTCAAGTATTCTTAGGGCTTTTTCGAAATAAGAGGGCTCCAACATATCATCCGCATCGAGACAACATATATATCTGCCACGTGCCTTCCTTATTCCGTAATTCCTGTTGTCTCCGACCAGATGTCGTCCTTCCCGAAAAAATATCCGTGTTTTCGGTTTTCTGAGAGCCTTCAATGTTCTCCTGGTGACACCGTCGGTCGAACCTCCGTCGACAACGATTATTTCGATATTTTCCACAGTTTGCACGAGGACCGAGTCTATGGCGGACTCGACATATTTTCCGTAATTGAAACAAGGGATGACAACACTTATGACTGGGTCGCCGTCCGGAATCCTCTCATTGACGACTTTTATTTTCCCCATGCGGAACAAAATATTTTTTTTGAAAAGAAACGCCATCTCGGAACAAAGGTCCCTCGTCCAAAATCCTATCGGGTACTTTTGTTTGATCCGTATATATAGGCTCCTGGTTTTCCAAAACAGAAAAGCCGTCACTCCTTTCGTTATGAAGGATTTCCCGAACAGGGCGCGGTTTTTTCTCACAAACCCCCACCAACGGTCGGCACCGCCGATGCGTACGTTGATCCATGGCTTCTCACCGGTAAAATGAAGAACGGAGGCGTCATAGTGGCAATCGGCCACATCCTGGCTCGTCAATATTCCGTCCGCTACCAGATTCGGATAGTGAGGACCGCCGACCAAACCGGAAAATACGTTATATTTCGCCGGCAAATATCCGATCATCCCCCGACAGCTGATATTCAGTATATCTTGATCCTGATAGACGAATAATTCCTTCGCCAGTTCCTCCCATCTTCTTTCCATTCCTGATTCCCTCATCTTCCCTAAGTCCATCACCATAAATCCGGCATTGAAATACTCCCCTCTCAGCCCGTCGAAATTTTTTTTGAAATATTCGTATGATCGCAGATGCCGATCGAAATTATTCTTGTAGTTTACAAAGGGATCCCTTACTGCCGCCAAAAGGCGGCCTTCCAGATCGGTTTCCCATACAGCAGAGATATCTTTCAGAAACAGGATATCCGAATCCGCATATATCACCTTGTCAATACCGGTCAAAAGCCCCGGCAAGGAAAGTCTGAAATAAGATGCCTCGGATATCCCCCTCGATACAAAGGCATCCTTGAACCTATCATCCATCGCGAGAAATTCGATGTCCGAATCCTTCCCGGCCACATCCACGATGTGTCCCAATTCACGACGGTCACTCTCTGAAACATCCTTGGCACATACGCAGAATATCGCGTAATCCGCCTTTCCGTATGAACAACGCAAAAGACTGGCAATGGCAACCCCGGCCTGTCTGTAAAAGGCATGATCGAAACAAAAAACGATGTTCACTTTCCGCGTTACTGACATACGTTTCTTTTGCTCGGCTTTCTTATCTTGTCCGCGAATAACCCAAAGAAATTCTCACTGACCGCCTTAAGCTCTCCAAGGCGACTTCGTAATCGTTTCTTTTCGGTCACGGATTCCCCTTGGACGAGAGCTTCTCTGATATTTTCGGAAGAGAACTCGCCTATCTCCGCGATCTGTAGCAATTTATTTCGTAGAACGTCGGAAAGACCCCGGGACTTACGTTCATAATAGTCGCTTTTGTGCAGAGCGATGGCCGGAACCCCCGAGTAGAGGGAAAAAAGCGTGCCGTGATAGCTCGTAGTAATGACCACGTCCGCCGATTCGATCATGTTCCGGAATTCGCTATAACTATCGGCTTTGGGATGTCTCTCTCCGATATGTGTTCCCAATGAATCGCAAATGCCGTCGAAACTCCGACTTTCACTCACCCATTTCCCATCCATCATACTGAAGAAAAAAATCTCGTACTGATCCGGGTCTTCCGAAACGAACCGGTGCAACTTCAGCAACAAGTCCCCATACTCGCCATCGGAAGTCTCCAGATAATCATCCGCCCTGAAATTGATGCCGATCCTCCTCTTGCCGGATCCCTTGATGCTATTTTCTTTCGGCCGATCCATTTTCTTTTCGTCGAACAACGCGATAGTATCATCGAAAGAAAAAGTCAGATTGGGAATCCGTTCCTGCCAAATCGTGTCACGCGTCCCAAAGAGAGGACTGTGCCTGCATATCGAACCCATTTCTTTCTCCTGATCCGGTAAGAATGGTCCGAGGCCCTGGCCACTGAAAACGATTCTTTCGTAAGGAACACCGAACGAAACGGCCTCCCGTAAAAGCCAGATCTTCTGGTCGTACCAATACTTATTCAAGTATCCGCCACCATAGTAATGGATAAGGGCCACGTCTTTGGATACAATCGCTTCTGATCGGAAAAATTCCCTTACATTCTTCCTATAGCAAAAACCGTCCGGAATCATCGGCGGATTTTCGGTAAAAATAACAACCTTATATCTGATCCCGTATCCCCTGTAGAATTTTTTTGCCACGGCAAGAATACTTTCGTCTCCAAGATTCCCCCAACCGCCATCTCCTCCGATCAACAGTATGTATTTTCTGATCCTTGCGAATCTCAAGACGCTGTTCATCAGATATCTGAATGTACGTTTCTTGGCCAAAAGATACCCCCTACCCTTATTCAGCAAGACTTTCCGTCTGGAAGCCGCTAACATACCTTCAACCGATCGTACGATATCGCCTTTTCCGAGTTCCCTACCCTTTTTCAAGATTTCTTCCCAAAACGACAACTGATACCCGGTATTTCCCAGATTGATCCTTTCAAGACTTTTCCGGTATCCCTTTTCCAGAAAAGCGTCCGCCTGACCAAGCCTACCAAACAGATCGAGACTGATCATTGTCCTGACACATTTCTCGCAAGTACAGCAGTTATATTTCTTGTCACGATTCTCCCAACAAACCCGCAGGACATTCGCCACGTTTCCCGAAACGTATCGTTCTATTTTTTCGACACGAGTCGACTCCACCCCATCCTGAACGAATCGGAGGTGGTCCGTCGACCAGAGCTGATCGAGAAAGGGATGGGAACCGTGGGGTTCTATCTCGTTATATGCCAAAGAGGACGGTATGAATATCTTTCCGAATAAGCCTGAAAGGAGCAGGCCAACGGAACAAAGGAAACTACCTGAAACCGACTCCGCCCAGAAAGCCGACGCTGCCGTATCCGAAAACCCGAACCTGATATTCGTGACGACGGGAACAAGTCTCTTGCCGTACTCACGTGCGACCTGCCCGGCCTTTTGCACCGTCTCCTCCCAGATAGGATCATCTTCCTTATTCAAACCGATATCGAGTCCTCTCACCAGGATTAGATGGGTTATTTCGTCCTTATTCTTAAGCAGCGTATAAAACGAATCTACTCCTCCGGAAAAGAAGCTCCCGACAAATCCGTTACCATCGTTCCTTTCGTCGCCCGCTCCGGCGTGAATCCGTATCCTGTTCAGCTCACTATTACCGAGGACATGACACCCGATGATATCCTCAATGGAACGGAGCAGTTTCCCGGAGATACTTCCGTCAATAAAGATATCCTCCCCCTTCCACATACAATCAATTAACGTCGCCGCGATGAACGGCTCTGGTCCCACGGCAACCTCTTGATCGGGAGAAAAGACACAGAACCACAGCGTCCTGACCTCGGTTTCGCCGTCATACCTGATATCGGCGGAAACTTCCACATATTCCCGTTCTCGCTTTTCCCGTATGTTCGATATGTTCATAAATCTCTCATAAACCGGATCTAGCCCCTGCCCCTTTCAAAAAGAGGCTTCGTCCGTTTATCAAAAAATATTCCTCATCCGATCGGTTATCCGTTCCTTCTCCATATTCTATACTATGTATCGGCTCTTTTCCAGCTCTATTTTTTCCAAGGCATGGAGCCAAAAAACACGGCGCATCCAAAAAAATCCGTCATGAAAAACGCGAAAGCCCATACCGTTTTCCCGGTATGGGCCACGTTTGTCCTGTCGATGTCTTATCGCGTCAGGGCGGGAATCACCCTGTACCGATCCAATAATCTTTCGAATTCCGGCTTGATATTCTTGATCCGAAGCTTATCATAATCAGGCCCGCCATAAACCTCATGTCTCAACAAAAGATCAAGGAAATCGAACCGCTCCGACGGGTCACATTCTCGGATCCGATCAAGGCTCTGCGATTGGATTCTCGTGACATGCATCTTGGAATCGTATGCGACGGACCCGGTATTGATCGCGGCTGAACGGATCGACACCGATAGGAATATGGAACATTCCTTGCCCGAGACTTTTTTCAGAAAAGCGATCGCTTCCTCGGCGATTCCCTTCAACCGGGCATACACCGTCCCTTCGCAGAGTACGACCACTCCGGATCCCAAAAACACGTTTGACCAGGCCATGTTTCCATGCCGATTACCAAGCCCTAAGACAGCCTCGGCGGATATCTTCTCCGCCAGGCCCCGACAGAACGATTCATCGTACGGCTCATTCAGGAACGGGCCGTGAACGGTTTCGAACCCGTCTTCGATATACCCTTTCAGGCCGAGGACGCGGTCGAGCAGTTCCGGAAGTTCCGTCGTGATGACTCCACGTTTTTCATGTATCATGTTCCCCTCTCTTTTTTCATTGTTGAAATATTGTTAACAAACACAAAGACGACCCATCATACTTCGCCAATACGGTCCTGTCAATAAAACGCGAGGGAATATCAACGGAGGGAGGATAAAAACAATGACCTTCCCTAAAAAATCAGCTATCAGAAAATACTACTTTTCCGCTTCGCCGCGCAGTTCCTCGATAAGTTTCTTTTCTTTTCCTGAAAGCTTCTTCGGTATGTCTATCGTGACGGTCACGAGGTGATCGCCTTGGCCGTATCCCCGGACATTTTTCAGCCCCTTTCCCTTTATACGGAATATTTCCCCAGGCTGGGTACCGGCAGGAATCTTCATATTCACAAAACCGTAGGCCGTTTCGACCTTCACGGTATCTCCGAGAACCGCCTGCGGGAAAGAAATGGCGAGCTTGGACAGGATGTTCTCCCCACGACGCGCAAACGACGGATGCGATTTCACATGGACATTGACATAGAGGTCTCCAGACTGTCCTCCCGGCTCACCGGCGGCACCCTTGCCGGAAACCGATATCACCTGCCCGTCGTCGATACCGGCGGGTATCCGAACGGTCACGTCCTCGTCTCCGGTCACACGACCCGCGCCATGGCACTTCGGGCAGTCCTCCGCGAAACGCTTTCCCTTGCCATGGCACTTCGGGCACGGTACGACCGTCGCGAACGTACCAAGCATGCTCCGAACCGTCTGTCGGACCTGCCCGGCCCCGCCACATTCCGAACAGGTAGTTTCCTTCGACCCTCTCTTCCCTCCGGTGCCGTCGCAATCCGAACATACGATCGTCTTGCGCAACCGCATCGAGCGTTCCGTCCCGTTCACCATGTCCATGAAGGAAATCTCCACATCAACCTGAATATCGGATCCGGCCCGTGGCCCGCGTTGCCGACCACCCGAGAACCCTCCGCCGAACAGATCCGAAAAGACGTCCTCGAAACCACCGGCGCCACCGCCAAACTGAAAATCATTAAAATCAAAACCGCCGGCGCCGTTCCCACCGGAAAATCCACCAAAACCGGCCGGACCCTCGGCACTCCCATACTGGTCATATCGTTTCCGCTTTTCCGGATCGGACAGTGTGCCGTATGCCTCGTTCGCTTCCTTGAACTTCGCCTCGTTGCCACCCTGCTTGTCCGGATGATGCTTGTGCGCGAGCTTTCGGAATGCCTTCTTGATATCGTCTTGGGACGCGTCCTTGGATACGCCGAGTATCGCATAATAGTCCTTGTTTGCCATAGGTCATCGAATGTTTTGGAATCTGATCCCTCCCACTGTACCGCAAAACGAAAAGATTAGCAATCCAATAAAGAGAGTGCTAATACTTCCATTTTTGTCACTGGTACCCGATTAGGTTGGTGAAAGTGCTTCTTTTAGGCTAGGATAAAGTCAGAATCGACGTTTTATATTTTATAAAGTAAAAATGCTTAATTCGCAGTCACAAATCCCCCTCGCTCCCCCTTCCCGAAAGGGGGAGACATATCTTTTTTCGCTTGTACTGTAATCGATATCTCCCTTTTGCAAAGGGAGTACCGAGTCTTCGAGGGGAGGGATTTGTGCTTGATCGGTCGAAGTCGGCATATCATTTTTTAGAATACGTCGAGTAAAATATCTTTAAGAAACTACCTAATCGGGAACTAGTGCCCCATTTTTGACCCTGTGCAGTCTCATGGACCCGATTACGGAGCAGTCTTTTGACTCACTGCTGCTTCTACTTCTTCACTTTTCACTATCAGAGTCCATTCTTTCCCTTGTTCACCACATGCTGATCGAAAGTCTCGGAAAAGACCGTCGCTCCGGTCGAGGGATTGTTCAGGAAGTACAGGTACGTGTTCGGCGTCGGGTTGAGGACGGCTTGGATCGAGGAGAGTCCCGGATTCGAAATCGGTCCCGGTGGCAACCCCTTGTTCACATACGTATTGTAAGGCGAAGCCACGGAAATATCGGCAAGGGAGTGCTTCACCTTGTTCACGCCAAGAATATACTGGACAGTCGCATCGCTCTGAAGTGGCATCCCGACATCCATACGCCGACGGAAAATATCCGCGACGATCTTCCGATCCGCATCCGTCCGCACTTCCATCTCGACGATACTCGCCAAGACGAGCGTATCGTACCGTTCCTTCCAAGATACGCCGACCAGGAGCGGTGTTGCCTTCGTGCCGAAACTATCGAGCATTTTTTCCAGGATTGCGTCGCTTCCAAGCTTCGGATCGAAAAAGTACGTGTCGGGAAAGAGGAACCCCTCGAGCGTCGCACCGGCAGGGATATCGGCCAAGAAGGGGTACCGGCTCCGGAGCGCCGAATCCGGGCGCATGACTGCGGACAAAAATGCCGTTCCAGGCAATCCTGCCGCCGTAAGCCGGTCGGCCATATCGGCCGCGGTTATTCCCTCGGGAAACGTCACTTTGGTACCGGTTTCGAGAGTCTCGCCGTGGACAATTTTCGAGACGATATCCGGTATCGACATAGTCCCGCTCACGGCATAATTCCCGGCCTGAAGTTTCGTCCGCAGGTGTTCCCGGAACAGATAGTAGAGGAACGGGAGCTCGGAACCGATAATCCCCTCCTTTCGAAGGTCCGCCGCGAATGAAAGAGTGCCCTCACTTTCCCCAAGAGACACGGTAATCGTTTCCTGTCGGGTCCCGCGCGACGTTTTGACTCCGTTTTCCAATGCGAAATATCCCACCACGAGCATGATGGCGAGGCCAAAAATAAAAAACGCGACCATTCGCATCAACACCGAAACTATCGGGCGCCCGAAGCGCCCTACCCGGCCTGACTCCTGTTGTTCCATAGTTATGAAGGATAACTCGCGGTATCTATCTCAGATGGACGGGGAATTCTCGATGAGTGGCACGAAAATGAATCCCGGGAACCGCTCGATATAAAAATCATCCTCCCCGCGCTTCTCGATATACGCGAGCGAATTATAGATCGGGATGACCATTTTGCCCCCGACAGCCAGCTGTCTCTTGTATACCTCCGGAATTTCCTCGGCCGACGCGGAAACGAGGATCCGGTCATACGGCGCCCCGTTGGCATACCCCTG
The DNA here is from genome assembly GCA_037139695.1 of Candidatus Moraniibacteriota bacterium. Taxonomy (GTDB): domain Bacteria; phylum Patescibacteriota; class Minisyncoccia; order Moranbacterales; family UBA1568; genus JAAXTX01. The sequence goes on from JBAXFX010000001.1 coordinate 10,563, forward strand.
ACTTCCGTCACCAAGCACGCACTTCACCCGCCCCAGACTGACGAACCCGAATTTTTCGATATTCCTTTTCCCGAAGTCGTGCAACTCGGGAATGCGCTCGATTGCGACGACCGACCCGCTCTCCCCGACCGTCGACGCGATAAGGGCCGACGACCAACCGGAGCCACTCCCCACGTCGAGTACCTTCTGCCCGGCCTTGAGGTCGAGCAGTTCCAACATGACCGCCACCGTCAGAGGCTGGGATATCGTCTGTCCGTACCCGATCGGCAACGGAATATTCGTTTCCGACTCGGACGAGAACTCCTCGGGAATGAATTCCTCCCGACGGATATTATTGAACGCCTCGATCAACGGATCGGACTTGAGGTACCCCTGCATGATCAGCATGTTGATGAGACGGCTCATAGAAGTGCAAAAATAAGAACGAAAATCGGAAAATGAAGACTCCGAAAAAAGCTGACGGCATCACTCACCGATGACCTGGATGATCAGGTCTCGCCTGCGCGACCCGTCGAACTCCACCGCGAAGACCGTCTGCCGGTCGGTCAAGAGCAGGTGCCCACGCTCCACGGGAATTGTCTCGCTCGATCCGAGCATAAGCGCCTTACAATGGGAATGTCCGTTCGACCGTCCATCCGATTTGGTACCACGACTCAGCTCGAACAGATCATGCGTATACCGATCGTCGATCGGCGCAACCCGATACAGCACGCGCATAAAATCCTGCAGGAGAAGCGGCTCGTTGTGGTTGATTATCACGCTCACGGTCGTATGTGGCGAAAAGACCGTCACCTGTCCCTCACGTATGCCGGATTTCTCCACCACCTCGGCGACCCGGTCCGTGATGTTCACGAACTCGATCTGTGTCTTCGTCTCGAACTCGATCCGCTCCCGGAATATCTTCATATATTTTCGTGTTATATGTTTATCTGAAAAAACGTAAGCCGGCCGTTATACGCTCGCGAGCGCTTCCTTTAGTTTGTCCTTGGTCTGGATACCGGCGATCTCCTTCACGACCTTTCCGCCCTTGAAAATCTTGATGGTCGGCACCGACATGACATCGTATGCCTCGGCCGTATCGGGATACGCGTCCACGTCAAGCTTACCGACCTTCGCGCCCGTCACCTCGGTCGCGAGCGCATCGATAACCGTTCCAAGCATCTGGCACGGCCCACACCACGGCGCGAAGAAATCGACGAGCACCGGCACGTCGCTTCCCAGGACTTCCTTCTCGAAATTCTTGTCGGTAAGATTCAGTTCCATAGCGATGCTCGGACCGGCGACACCCGTAGCGAGCGGAGGGTGACGGTCATCACCTGATTACGCCTCCATTATATCGTCATGGTCGGGAAAGGTCAAAATGGATCGGAAACCCGGTAACGGATGGATGAAAACCGAAACGATCCGGAAGGAACAAAGGACGGTTGACGCTTGGTCGACCGTCCTGAGCCTGGTTCGGAGGCCGTATGGCACCTCCTACTTCTTCAGTATCGCTAAAAACGCTTCGGATGGGATGGATACGCGACCAAGAGACTCCATGCGTTTCTTTCCTTTCTTCTGTTTCTCAAGCAGTTTCTTCTTGCGAGAGAAGTCGCCACCATAGAGTTTGGCGGTCACGTCCTTGCGGAAGGCCGAAATGGTCGAGCGCGCGATGACCTTGCCACCGATGGTCGCCTGGATCGCCACAGCGAAGTTCTGTCGAGGAATGGCGTCCTTGAGCTTGTCGGTCGTGCGTTTGCCCTCGTCGAACGCGCGCGCCTTGGGTATCATCCGTGAGAACGCCTCGATACGGTCGCCCGCGACCATGATGTCGAGCTTGACCACGTCGCTCTCGCGATAACCGATCGGCTCGTAGTTCATGGAGGCATAGCCGGCCGTCGCGCTCTTCAGCTCGTCGTGAAAGTTCACGATCACGTCCATCATAGGCGCATGGAAAACGAGGAGCACGCGCTCCGCATCGATATATTCGGTATTCTTATATTCCGCCCGGATCGATTGCGACAAATTCATCACGTTGCCCAGGTATTCGCTCGGCACGACGATGGACAGCTCCACGTACGGCTCGAAAATTTTCTCGATACCTGCCGGGTCCGGCATATCCGACGGCGAATACATCGGTACCCGCGCATCGACTCCACGAAGCTTGAGTTCATAGACGACCGAAGGCGTGGTGATCGTCGGCTCCATGCCGAACTCGCGCCGAAGCCTTTCCTGGATAATCTCCATATGCAGGAGTCCGAGGAACCCGCACCGGAATCCGCGACCGAGCGCCTGGTTCGATTCCGGTTCGAACACGAACGCGGCATCATTGAGCCGGAGCTTGTCGAGTCCGTCACGCATGAGCCCGTACTCGTCGCCCTCCACCGGGTAGAAGCTCGCGTACACGACCGGTTTCATCTCGCGATATCCCGGTAGCGCCTCCACGGCGAGCTTCTCACGATCGCGCGGTTTGAGCGTCACCGTATCGCCGACCCGGCAGTACGCCACCTCCTTGAGACCGGTCGCGATGTAACCGATGTCGCCTGCGGACAGCTCCTTACCCGACACAAGCTGCGGATGGAAGGTCCCGACCTCGATGGCCAGGCTCTCCTGTCCGGTGCCGATCATGTGAAGCGCCGTATCACGCCCGACCGTCCCATCCACGAGTCGGACATACGCCACAACACCTTTATAGGTATCATAGACGGAATCGAAGATAAGCGCGCGAAGCGGTTTTTCGGGATCACCCGACGGCGCCGGAACGCGTTCGACGATCCGATCAAGGATCTCCCGTATGCCGATTCCCGTCTTGCCGGAGGCGAGCAGGATATCATCCTCGTCGCATCCGAGGATATGCACGATCTCTTTTTTCGTCTTGTCCACCTGTGCATTCGGCAGGTCGATCTTGTTCACGACCGGGATGATCTCGAGTCCCTGCTCCACCGCAAGGTACAGGTTCGCCAACGTCTGTGCCTGCACGCCTTTGGTCGCGTCGACAAGCAACACCGCGCCCTCGACCGCCGCGAGCGAACGCGACACCTCGTAGTGGAAGTCCACGTGCCCAGGCGTATCGATCAGGTTCAGGATATAGTCCGTATCGGACTGGCTTTCCCGCATCCCCGGCTGTCCGCTGTCCGTCGTTTTCGTTCCCGAGGTTTGCTCCGCGTTGTGAATTGTAAGTTGCCCACTCGTCCCTGCGAGCGGGTCCGCGCACGAAGATGTCGCGGATAAGTTGTGAGTTGTAGGTTGCATGCGATATCTCATCCGCACCGGCTGCAGTTTGATCGTGATGCCACGCTCGCGCTCCAGGTCCATCTGGTCGAGGAGCTGTTCCTTCATTTTGCGGTCCTCCACCGTGTGCGTGAATTCGATAAGCCGGTCGGCCAGGGTCGATTTCCCGTGGTCGATATGCGCGATGATGCAGAAATTGCGGATGAGTTTCAAATCCATGTCAGAAGAATCAAAAAATGAAGAACCTTTAGAATAGAGAAAAAAGCAAAAAGAGGCAAACTCACACCAGACCCAATCTTCTCATATGGTCGAGCCCTCGATACCACGTCAATTATCTATTTCCCTTCGCGCGATTGTGCGTCTTACAAAGCATCTGACAATTCTTTTCCGAAGTCGCGCCGCCCTTGCTCCACGCCGCCACATGATCAGCATCCATTTCATCCGCCTTCCACATTTTTTCCTTGTTCGCATCATGTCCCATCGCGCACAGCGGACAGTTCGAAACCCCTTTCTTTTCCGCAACGGCGGTCTGTTTCGCATAGACGGACTTCTTGGTCGCTTCGTCGAAAATCCTGACCTCAAGCAATTTCGTGTCAGTGGAACCACCGAGTACATATTCGAAGACTCCCTTGCGATTCTTGATATACGGGTCACCGTAGAGCGCGCGCACCTCGTCCGACACTTTCGCGGGGTCGTAGGCATCCTTGTGATACGTCTCGTACAGCCGCCCCCATTGCAGTCCGCGCATCTCGCTCTCCACATCCGTAAACACGCCCGACACCCAGTCGATCACGGTATTGAAATACGTCTTTACCTCTGCGATGGTCGTGTCGAATCGATGTCTGCTCATATACTCACCGATTTCTCCGCGGCTCACCCACTCGAGCGCCCGTTCCCAGAAGTCCTGACGATTGGCACTCCCTGATACATATGCGCTCCATTTCTGGATATTGGCGTTTCCGCTATTACTGAATTCTTCCTTGCCGAGCGTGATAAAAGGACCGGAATAAACGGCGTTCAACAATTCCTGCGTGTTCAGAGGCACGCCCGCAATATTGATCGTCTTGAACCATTCCTTGATTTCGCTCTCTTCCCCTTCACACTCATAGATGAGCAGCTTCGTTTCCATAATCAAAGCCCTCTTATCAGCAGCCATACCGGTAAAGTTCTGCGGCAACCCGTTTTCGTCTTTGAAGGCGAATTTATCGTTAACGAATCGTCCGACACTGGTGATGCGCTGCTGTCCGTCCAATACCTCGTATATCCCTTCACTCACGGTATTGAAATAGATGAGTCCGAGCGGATACCCCTTCAAAATCGACTCGATAACCGCGACATCCCGCTTGCCGTCGGCATAGATATAATTTCGCTGATACTCCGGCTGAATAGTAAGCTTGCCGGCCAAACCGAACAGTCCCTTACCCTCAAGCTCGTTATACACGAACCCGTCGCAGATATCTTTCACGGTGATGTCGGTCCTCAGTGTCGTTTTCATACGATATGATCATCAATTATTCGTACCGCCCTTCCGTTCCTTTTTTACTTTTTTCTCCAACATCGTGATACGTTCCAGATATTCCTTCTCGACCGGAGAAAGGGTCTTGGCCTGATATTTCCGGTATTCCATTTCGGCTTTTTCCATCGCTTTTTCGTGTGTCACCGTTCCGGCACCGGAGAGGACGCCTTCTCCATACTCGGAAAGCAGTTTGTCCAGTGCCGCGATATGCTCCGTCATACGCATCGCTTGCCGATTCATGGCGCGCAATTCGGCCAATTCGAAATATGCCGAAACGAACCTGTTCAGTTTCTCCAATTCCTCGGCAGACAGATAATTCTTGGCAATCCTGACTTCTTCCAATACGGGCAAATCCCCCGCGAAAGCCGTCAAACCCATGAATTCCTTGCCACTGTCGGCGCGATTGAAAATGACTTCCGCCGCCGTCTGTTTATGCGCGCCATAATGCAGTTTGTTCTGTACGATTTTGAAAAACTCTATCGAGTGCAGGGATTTCGGATCATAATCGACGCTGGTGGCATACAGGTCCAGAACCTGCCGATACAGCATCTTTTCGCTGGACCGTATGTCTCGGATGCGGGACAGCAGCTTTTCCCAATACCGACCGCCACCGTTGTTTTTCAAGAATTCATCATTCATCGAGAACCCCTGAACGAGATATTCCTTCAATCGTTCGGTCGCCCACACGCGAAATTGCGTGCCTCGCAATGAATTCACGCGATAGCCGACGGAAATGATGGCGTCGAGGTTATAGAGCTTCGTCGGTCGATTTATCTCTCTTTCACCCTCTTTTTGAACTACCGAGGATTTCTCGGATGTTCGATTCTCTTGTAATTCTCCCTCCGAATATATATTTTTCAAATGCAATCCGACATTATCCGCCGAGCAACCGAAAAGCTCCGCCATCTGCTTTTGCGAAAGCCACACGGTCTCGCCTTCGACACGCACCTCGATGCCAGGGGCACCGTCCGCACCCGTATAGATGATCACTTTGCCGTGATCATCCACGTCCGATGTTTTTTTCCTATTTTGCGTATTCATAACCGTTCATCAAAATGACAACAAACCCAGCGCGTCTCGAAAATAGCGAGGGAAGCGTCGGGGTTCATGATGCAATCAAATCAAAGTTCATATTTTTAAGTTTAGAATCAAAGAATAAAATCTCTTCGCCTTTTTTTGTTCGAAAAGCCGTGTGAGTCAAATTGAATTCATAGCTATTTTTAACAAATGCGTAAATGTTTTTTATTTCTGCCGCGTTGTCATAAGAAACTATCCAATGAATTTTTTTTATTTTTTTAATTTCTTGGGACACCTTTTTATGATCATCGTTGTTATAAGAATTTTTATAAAGCCGTGGACCTTTTAAGTAATAAGGAGGATCAAAATAGAAAATGGTATTTGCATTATTTGATTCTTCTTTTATTTTCTTGATTAATTCCAAAGCGTCCTCATTGAACAGTCTTATATTTTTCCTATGTTTCGCGATGAGCCGTATTCTTTTAATAAGCTCTTCTTTATTGAAACGGCAATCCATTTTATAATTTCCGCTCTGCTCAAGTCCACCGATAACTCCAGCGTCCATGATGCCCGAACGGTTTGTCCTGTTCAGAAATAAAGTCGAGAACCCCAGTTCCAAGATATCGGCGTCATTTTTCCTTTTCTGAATTTCCCTCATTTTCAACCAATTTTCGATATTTACATCCGTTTTTTCTATCAAATCACATATTTTATTTGTTCGATTCAAAACAGAGTACCAAAAGGCATAAATGGAACGATCGTAATCATTTATCGTGATTCTATCTACTTTGTCTTCCAGCAATAAATACAAAGCCACTGAAGCCCCCCCGGCATACGGCTCTACATAATGCCCACGGATATTGTTATCAACGCAAATCTGGGCAATGAACTTTGCCAGTCTATTTTTTCCGCCAGGATATCTCAGTGGCGAGTAAAACATATTTATTTTTTCTGGGCTTTAAAATAAGTCTCAAGAATATCTCCTGTGACATATGACATATTCATAACATCATTCTTAGAGACTATAACATTCCCATGTGCAAAATTTCCTAACAATGCGTCGAGGTTAAAATTTTTGTTTAAATAATCTGATGTTATACTTAAGTATCCATCAGTGTTTTTCTCAGCGTATTCTCGTTGGAACAACTTAATTAAATCTTTATATGGATTTTCTTGTTTGGCATTTGTAATATCCCCCTGCTTATTGTAATAGACCCTCGCCGCAACATCTAAAATTAGACGTAGAGACATCCCTACAATCAATAGAATCTTATCATCATCTCGTCCCTTTTTGTGGATTTTATCAATAGCAAGATACAAATCATTTACAGGACCCTTCTCAAGTTCAAGAATTCTCCCAAAAAGAATCTCGCTTCTTTTTGTTGCTGGTGTTTTTTGAAGTTTAATAAATTTATCCGTTCGCTCCTTACCGATCGAAATCTCTTCAAGATTTCCTTTTTTTGGATTTTTGAATATCTCACGAATTTGCTCGTCATTATCAATTATTGATTTCAATTTTCCTCGGTTCTTTCGAGTAGATATTTCCTTCTTTTTTAAAGCATTCTGTGTTGCTTCAAAAATTTTCACAAGTTGTTCAGCGGAGTATTTGCTATACAGTTTACCTGATTTAAAATCAATTCCTATATCTTTGAGGTTTTTTTCATTCAAAACCTCGTCCTTTACAAATCTTTTATTTAAGATTTTATTTCCTTTTATAAATCCTGTCTGTTCATTAATCGCCACAAAAATAGATTTCGCTTCTTTTTTGAAATTCAACAAAAAATAATCTCTCTCAAGTTCTCCCCACGACCCATTATCGACATGTTTTCTTTCAATACTGGTAATAGCAGTATTTTCATCGCAAACATTACATGGAAGAGTGGTTTGATTCCTTAAAAATTCTGGTTCATATTCCCGAAACAACTTTCCGACGTACTTAGAATACTTGTCATCGTTCTGTATAACTTTCAGTAAAGCAACCCTCCTGTTGCCATCATAAACCACGTACTTTCCATCCTTTTTAACAACTATTGGCAACTCTGAATAATCATAATACTCGCCCATTTTTTTCACCAGCCTTTGTATATTCCATTTGTTATCTGTATCTTGTATAATGCGATCGATTATCTCTTCATCCGTTTTTTCGGCGTCAATAGGATCTCTCGGATTCTCTGTCCAGAGATATAAATCTTTTATAGGAATGCGTAAAATCTTTTGCATCATAACTCTAAGCATTATCTCTTATGCCGAATAAAGATCCGCTTGAACGTCTCACTTCCATTTAGATAAGAGCCACGCCCATAAACACCTTTTTGATCCTGATCAACACCTCGATTCGAGCCGATAATCTCGAACTGTTCTGGAGAATACTTATCAAGGAAGCTGATCGGGACTCCCATGACACCAGGGTAGTCACTTGGGATGGAGTCCGTAAACGAAACTTCAATGGCATCATAATTATCGTATGTGTCATATGTTGCTTTTCCCTTGATTTCTTTGTGCCTGCTATATTTCAAATTCTCTTCCATGGTCATGAGTGGCAACGGCTGATGGCGCCTTCCGTGGTCGAGTCGAGTGAACCAGCATGAGTTTCCGAGTCTCGTGTAGTCACCAACATACCCCAATCGGGCCGCTTTCTGCCTATCGCTCTCCGCGATTTCTGCACCATTCGGCACGGCGAAAACCATATCACTCCCATTCCCCGTCGCACCAAGCCACAGCTTGTTTTCCTTGATTTTTGGAAACACTTCCTTGTAGGTGATCGCGTTCATGTTGCCGATAATCACGAACTTCTTATCGTACTCAAACAATTGCTTCACGTATTCACGGAAGAGCGAAAATGGCGGGTTCGTCACCACGATATCGGCTTGTTTCAATAATTCCACGCACTCCGGGCTCCTGAAATCGCCGTCTTCCTCGAGCGGTGCCCATTCATTATGCTTGTTCGCCTTCAACTGTTCGGCAATGTCTTTCAAATTATATTCACCATCGCCGTCGAAATCGCGCGCTTCGTTGATGATAAATCTGTTGGCGGTTATTTTCGGTCTCCCTTTTGGTTCTGCTGGTTTACTCAAAACTTTCTCTTCATACCCTTGGAAAAGGGACGCCTGTAATGCCAGTTCCGTACCGGCAATCGGCGACGGCTTAAAACTCGTCGTAATGAGCCGCTTCAATCCAAGCTTGTTGAAATTGATCACGAAAAAACGGAAGAAATTGCTTTCGTAGGGATCGTCACAGTTGGAATACACCGTCTTGCCCCGAAACGCGTCGGGGTCGAAATCCAAATACGCCCCGATTTCCTTTTGGATATCGTTGAATTGCGTATAAAACTCATCGTTTTTCGCCCGTTTCGCATTCGTGAGATTGCTGTTCGCCATAGCCGCCTTCAGGGTACCGGATCAGAATATATACGACAAACGTTTTTCCGCCTCGTCTCCATATTCAAACAATATCCTGTTTAAGCCAAAAAGACAAGAACCCTCCCAAAAATAAAATGACTCTTTGTTGTATTTTGACCCCATAAAATTTCGAGTACGAAATCACGAGGCATGCTTTTAATTGTTCACTTCTCCGCTCCCTGACTTTCGACTTCCGATCACCACTCCCCTTTCTCCGGATGACCCTCGACCGACGGGACGACTTCCGGATTGCGGCGGACCTTGGACAGGATGAACTTCCAGAGCGAGCGTAGTTCGCTTATCTTAAACCAGTTGCCGAGGAGCAGGAAAGTCCCGAGACCGAGAAGGGTTCCGAAACTGAGCTGGAGGAACACTTTGAGGAACGTGTCGAGTGGCGACATCGTAAAAAACGAGAACAGCGTTTTCGAAAGCTGGGCAACGATGCCGGCCAGAATCGCCGACAGAAAGATGAGCGCATTCTCGCGGAAGAACTGCGCGTCGTCCCATCCTTCGATCCGCTTCCGAAGCGCGAGCAGGAGAAAGAGAAAATTTGCCGCGCTCCCAAGCGAGAACGCCATAGCAAGCGCATCGGTGCCGTATCGCGGGAGGAGAAATATCGCCGACCCGACATAGATAGCCTCGCCGAGGATCGCGTAGAGAAAGGGCGTCTTCGAATCCTGTATCGCGTAGAACGCCCGAGCGAAGAGCGGTATAAGCGCCTGAGCGAAGAGACTGACGGAAAGCCATCCGAGTACACCGAACGTTGCCCTCGTATCGTCCCAGTCGAACCGGCCGCTCCCAAGGACGACCCGGACAACCTGTGCCCGGAAGACGACGAACAGCATGGCGACCGGAACGACGAAAAAGAGGATGCGCCTCGTCGTACGGGAGAGCGTTTCGAAAAACTCCCCGTTACGCTTCTCGGTCGCGGAGAACGAAAGTGTCGGGAAGGCGGCAAGCGAGAACGAGACCGCAAAGAGTCCGATCGGAATCGCCTCGATGTTCGAGGCAAGCGAAAAGATCGCGAGGCTCCCGGACGCGAGCATGGAGGCGAAGACCGTCGTTAAAAAAAGACTCAACTGGTTCGCCGCGATGCCAAGAGTGCGCGGGATCATAAGCATCACGACGCGCCGGACCGGCCCATCGAACCGAAGCGGGTGACGGAAAAGCGCAGGGAAAAACTTCCGGCTCCGCACCGATGGGATCTGCACCGACATGTGCAACAACGCGCCAAGCGCGACTCCCCACGCGAGCCCGGAAATACCGAATATCGGCACGAAAACAGTGATGCCGAGAATGATACCGGCATTATAGATGATCGGTGCGAGCGAATAGGCCGTGAAACAACGGAAGGTGAGCAGCATCCCACCGAAGACCGCGCTTGCCCCGAGAAACAACGGGGAAAGCAGCATGATCCGGGTCAGTTCGACGGTCATCGCGCGTTTCTCGTCGGAAAAACCGGGCGCGAGTACCGTCACGATGGCCGGTGCCGCGATAATCGCGATGATCGAGACCGCGCCGAGCACGAGCAGTATCCACTCCAGGACGCCGGCCGCCAGATCAAGCGCCTCTTTCTTCTTCTCTTTCGAGATGAATTCCGTGAAGACCGGAACGAACGCCGCCGACAGCGCACCCATCACGAGCAGATTATAGAGGGTATCCGGGATGCGAAACGCGGCATAGTACGCGTCGAGCGTGTCGCCGGCACCGAAATGGCCGGCAAGGAGCCGGTCGCGGACAAACCCGAGCAGCCGACTCGCGATGCCGGCGGCCGCGATGACGAATGCCGCACCACCGACCGTTTCCGACTGTGCATTTGCCAGGTTCCGCAGGAAGGCGAATTTCTTCTTCAGGAAAGACATCATAGGTTCATCATTTCGTGGAAAGCACCGCACCGTAATAGGCATCCGTCGACAAGGTCGCATCAAACGAAAATCCCTGCCGGTCCCGATTCACCCCGTCGGAATGCCAATCGGCATTAAACCGGTCCGGAAAAGAAAACCTGGAATGAAGCGTACTCCCGTCGGTTCCCGACTGTTTCTGAAAAAGAATCGAATACGACGACGGATCGGCAGGTTGTGGCGAGACCCTGAACGGGAGACGGTACGTATATTCGACCGTCACGCTCTCCCCCGGGCTCACATAGACCCAGTTCCCGAACACCGTCTTCCCGGTCTCTTCCGAGATGCGCGTACCGCCCGGATCGACCGTTGTCGTGGACTCTTCCTTCACCACGTCATCGTCACGCTTGAACCCGAGTGCGTCATAGTCGAGCGGAGCCTTCGGAAACTCGTACGTCTGTCCGGACGCCGAGACAAGCTCGGAACCCTTGGGAACGTATACACGCATATAGTCCGAATTCACCTTGTTGAACCAATCATATGGCATGCCTCCCCCGGTATGTTTCCTGGTTATCCGAACCGTGTCAAGGACGGAGCCGTCCGATTGTACGACAGCCTGATGCTCGATCGTCTCGCGTATCACGGCGTCGGTCTTGTATCCATTGAGGTTGGTATGGACCACGCTCAGGTAATCACGTGGCGTATCGAGCATCCTCCCCGACCAGCCGGCCTGATCGATCAGCTTTTCCACGTCCGCGTTCCGGGAATACAGCAAGATATCCTTCTCGTTGAGTGCCTGGGAAAACGTATTGGCAAGCGAAACCAACATGGACGCGCTCCGGAGCGAGAACAACCGCTCGAGCAGGACGGGCGCGAGGTCGGAAAGGATTCTCTTCGGTTGGTTGAGAGTATGGTCGTAGTTCTCTTCGACTTCCGCCTGAATCGCCTGTGAAAAATTATCCGCGTCGATCGTCACGCCGTAATCCGGCATCTCGATAGGACCCGTTAACACAAGCAGGTCCCGAAGCACGTTCGGCGTAAGCGTGACGATACCGTCCACGGTCGGACCACCGGTCTTCTCATAGAAGAACATCGCTTTCTCCGCCGAGGTCGGAAAATCCGGCCACCAATTGCTGTCATGGAGGCTCCAGCCCGCACTCACCTTCTGTATCGGCGCCGGCGGAACGATATTCTCCTTCAGCTGCCCGTCCGGATTGAAAATCCCATCAACAAAGAGCTTCCCGATGTGACCGTTATCCACTTTCAAAAGGCCGTAGCTTCCGATGAACCCGCCGGTCGGTCGAAGTTCGGCGTTGTTCTGAAAGAGGAACAGATACACGCGCGGTCCGTTCGCGCCCAGGAGTTCCCGGACCAGATGGGAATTTCCGTTGAAACCCTCGAGCACTGTCGCGATCACAGGCAATTTCTCGCGAATGGAAAGGAAGGTCGCCCGCTTGTCTTCCGGCACATCCTCGGGGCGGACCCGGGCGAACGCCCCTTGTGCCGCCACGACTTCTTTTTCCGCCGTCGACGATCCCTGCTCCGCCTTGTCGATAAGATCAAGAAATGATACGTTGCCACTTTTGACGGCATCGGTCGGCGATGCAGGCAGAAGCTCGAGTATCCCGCTCATGGCGACCCCTGCCGCGGAAAGATGCTTGGCGCCCTCGAGCAACCCCTGATCGGAAGCGACTGAAGAAAGTCCCGGGATAAATCGTGCCGCCTTCGCAAGTTCATTGCCTACAGCACCAAGCGAGTCCGATGCCGCAGAGAATGTCTTGTACGCCTCGGAAAAATTTTTCGACGAGCCGGAAAAGTTTGCGCTCGTCAGATCGTTCATCGCCTGGGACGCGAGCGACGCGCCCTCGATACTTTCCCCGAGCACCTCGCCCTTGATGACGGTCAGGCGATATGCCCCGAAGGCGCCGCCGCCAAGCACGAGTACGATCGCAAAGACAATCGCCGTCCGACGGATAAGCGTATCGGAAACAGCTATCGGTATGGGTTGAAACCGAAAGAAAGTCGGCATCGAAAATTTCGCGTCCCGAAACGAGTCGTATGCGTCCGACAATCGTCGGAAGAACCCTCCCTTCGCCGACATCGTGGAGTTCGATTGTCTTTCCTGTTCCGGTTCCGGCTCGCATGTCTCGATAGCCGGTTCCTCATCCGTTACCGTATCCCACGGTTCTTCTTGGCCGTCCCGACTTTCTTCTTCTACGAAAACGGAAGGTCGCCCATCGAGCTCGGCATGAAACAGCGGTCGATAAATCCGCTCAGCGTTCGGGAGTCGTGTACTGAATTCCTGTTCGGCCGGCGTATCAAACCGCTCAATCACCTCTGATTTCTCGAACACGGGAGTCTCATCCATGACAACCTCCCCATAGCCCTCTTTGCGAGGTGAGCCGACGGCATCGATCCGCTCCCAATCCAAAGCACCCGACCGGTTGGTCGGTCGGACATCGAACATCTGCGGGATAATATGCTTTCTCGATTTCGATTCCATGAACGGGTTTCTGTTTTCGTATCCGCACTATCCTTCACACACCCGACGGTACGCGTCATATGTGGTGTCAGCCATGTCCCGCCATCGGAACATCGCCGCGCGTTCCCTTCCCTTCTTTGCCAGTTCCGAGACGAGACCGGGATCAGTCAGAACAACTCCGACCTTTTTTGCAAAATCGTCCGGATCGTCCGGATCGAAAGAGAGAGCGGCATCACCGAGTATCTCCGGCAACGATCCGCGCTCGGCCGCAATGACCGGAATCCCGAACCGCATCGCCTCGAGCGGAGGAAGTCCGAAACCTTCGTAGAGCGACGGAAAAAGATATCCCGCAGCGCTACGATACAAGCCCGCCAGCTCCGCATCCGGAACAAACCCGGTAAAGACGATGTTCCGTATTCCGGCCGACTCCACCGCACGCCTGAGCCGACCGTAGAAATAATCATCCTTGCCGACCAACACGAACATGACCTCCCGGAATCGCACCGCCAAGGGAATGAACGCCTCGAGATTCTTGTGCGGGTAGGCGTTCCCCACGTACAGGAAGTATGGTTCCAGTATACCATGTTCCTCGGATACGGAGGAGCCGTCTGAGCCGTCGGCATCCGCCCCGAAATCGCACCCTTCGTATGCGACAATCGTCTTTCCCTTCGCCGACGGAAACGCATCAAGGATATCGTGCTCCGTAAAATTCGAAACGGTCAGGATTGCGCGGGCTTTCCGGATCGCCGTGGCGATGGCCAAACGGTAGGCGGCATACTTCAACCGATACGTATACCGGCTCCTCGTCGTGTTTCGGACCGTCGGAAAACGGAGCAGGATAAGATCGTGAATGGTCACGACGAACGGCCGATTGTAGAGAATCGGGACGTTGAAGTGCGGAAAATGAACCAGGTCGAGTCCATACTTCCCGAGAAGAAACGGGAGGAGCGCCTGTTCCCTGATGGAATACCACGGATAATCAGCCAGCACCTTTCGGAACTTTTTGTTTCCGGGAACATACGAATCGAAGTTCTCCTTCCGCAAAAACACAAAGAACTCATCACCCGGGTCGGCGACCTGTTCAAGATACCCGACGAGCTTTTCCGTATAGCGCCCCAGACCCTTGCCGATCGGCCCGTAGAAGCGCGCGTCGATGCCGATTCTCATTTCTTTTTCACGCTCACTTTCGCCTTCGGTTTCTCCTTCACCTTTCCGGCAGACGATTCCCCGTCACGTTCCAGGAAAAAGAGGACGAGTGCCTGCGTCGCGAGTGCCTCGAGCAGTCCCGGATCCTCTATCCGGTTCACGGACTTCGGGAAGAGAAGAAACGCGACATATTTCCCGATCATCCCCGGGGAACGGACGATGATGCATCCGTTCTCCTCGGATATCTTCTTTTTCGACGAAATCAGCTTCTCGACCGGTATGGCGATACAGGCCGAAACCCTTCCGTTCCGGATCTCCTTCTCCACCGCGCCTTGCTCCGTGTCGATGATACGGATCAAAAACGCAGCCGACTTGCAGGACATGAGGACGGAACGTTCGAATGTCCGATAGACTTTCTTCGTCTCGCCACGACGGAAATATCCGGCCGCCTCCGGCAGGGAAAGGACGAGTCCTTTCATAAGATCGAGCTTCCGATTCGTCTCACCGATATACGAATACGATTCCGAGAGGTCCTTCGTGATATCCGACTTCTCCCGCTGGAGGCGGAGTTTTTCCCTGACCTGACGAAGCAGGGATTTCTCCTTCAGGAAAAATATCATAAATCCCACCCAACCGAGCAGAAAGATGATAACCGTTTCCGCCAGCTCTTCGGGCACCCCGAACACGCTCCCCGAAACGGCCAACGGGGTAGCGGATGCGACTATGAAGAGCATGAAAAATATCCAATACATCGCCAATCAGGTTAACGGAAGCCGCTTCAGGTAGGCCCGGAGCCGTTCCCCGACTTCGGGGTGCTTGAGCCCGTAATGGATGGTCGCCTTGAGGAAATTGAACTTATCACCGGTATCGAGCCATTCCCCCTCGAGCATGCGCGCGTGGATCGGTAGTCCCTTCTCGAGCATGATATCGAAC
Source organism: Candidatus Moraniibacteriota bacterium (assembly GCA_037139695.1). Classification (GTDB taxonomy): domain Bacteria; phylum Patescibacteriota; class Minisyncoccia; order Moranbacterales; family UBA1568; genus JAAXTX01. The sequence goes on from JBAXFX010000001.1 coordinate 26,106, forward strand.
GCGTCCGCAAGACGGATCTCGCCCGACTTCCCGGTCTCCATTTTCGACAATACGTCGAATACCTCGCGGGTGATGACGTACTTGCCTACCGCGACCGCCCGGCTCGGCGCTTCTTCCGGCGTCGGCTTCTCCACCATCTTCTTCACAAGGATATCGCGCGTGCCGACCGGGTCACCCGCGACCACGCCGAATTTCGAGACGTCTTCCAACGCGACCTCCGCCGCGCCGATGATCGGCGTCCGGTACTGCTCATACGCGTCCATCACCTGCTTGGCAGCCGGCACCTCGCTGTCGTACAGGCAATCCCCAAAAAAAACGAGTACCGGTTCGTCGTCATCCACAAGGTGCGCCGCCTGCAAGAGCGCATGTCCGTCCCCTAAGGGAGCCGATTGTCGGACATAGGAAAACTTCGCCAGCCCGGAAATCGAGCGGACCTTTTCGAGAAGATCGTGCTTGTGCTTTTCCACGAGCGTGTCCTCGAGCTCGTAGGAAACATCAAAATGGTCCTCGATGGCACGTTTCCCGCGACCGGTCACGAAGATGATTTCCTTGATGCCGGATGCGACCGCTTCCTCGGCAAGGTACTGCACCACCGGCTTGTCCACGACCGGGAGCATCTCCTTCGGCTGCGCCTTCGTCGCCGGGAGAAACCTCGTCCCGAATCCCGCGACGAGAAAAATAGCCTTCTTGATCTTCATCGGTTCCCTACTCATAACGGATACGCTTTAACGGATAACAGGGGCAATACCAGACACCTCTTTTTCAGCCCGGCTTCTCATACACAGTATACCATCCCCGTAAAATATCGGGAAAATCCTATCTCGCAAGCGAAACAAGCCGCTTGAACTCGGTATTGAATTCGGCGACGGCCTCGTTCACGATCGGATGGAACCGGCTCCGAAAATTCTTCTCTTTGGCATAGACCGACGCTTCCAGGAGCGAATCATGCGTCCCCGCGTCGAAATACGCCCCGGTGATTGTCCGAACATCGAGCTCACCCCGTTCGAGATACGCACGATGCATGTCCACGATCTCGAGCTCGCCGCGCTCGGACGGTTTCACCCGTTTCGCGATCTCGGACGATTTCCCATCATAGAGGTATATGCCGGGTATGGCGAAATTACTTTTCGGATGTCGCGGCTTTTCCTCGATCGAGATCACTTTCCCGGTCCCGGCATCGAATTCGACGACTCCGTAGCGCTCCGGATCCGGCACTTCCTTGGCAAACACCCGTCCGCCGGATACGAAACTCCCGATCGCCTCCGAAAAATCATCCTCAAAGATATTATCTCCCAAGATAAGCGCCGACGGTCCACCATCAAGAAAATCCTCGCCGAGAATGAACGCTTCCGGCAGCCCGTTCGGCCGCTTCTGCACCACGAATGAGATATTCACCCCGTGCCCGTGAAACATCGACCCAAGCAGATTCAGATAGCTTCCCGAATAGTCCGGCGACACGATGATGAGGATATCGCGGATTCCCGCCTGGATGAGCGTATTGAGCGGATAGAAAATCATCGGCCGGTCATAGACCGGAAGGAGCTGCTTGGTAAGGACCGCGGTCAGCGGCAGGAGCCGCGTACCGGTGCCCCCGGCGAGAATAATGCCTTTCATACAATGATGGATCAGGAATTATGGGCGTAGAACTAAAAACATACGGACTATCTACGGTAGATCGGAAATGACTTGCAGAGCGTCTTCACCTCCTTGCGGATGGCGCCGAGGACCCGTTTCTTCCCGCCGGAACGGAGTGCCCGGTCGATCCACCCGGCGATTTGTCGCATCTCTCCCTCTTTCATACCGCGGGTCGTCACGGCCGGCACGCCGATGCGGATGCCCGACGGGTCAAGCGGACCGCGCGGATCGTCCGGCAACACATTCTTGTTCACGGTGATACCCGAAAGGTCGAGCCACGCTTCCGCTTCCTTGCCAGTCACGTTCCGACTCTTCACGGTGTCGATGAGGAGCATGTGATTCTCGGTCTTGCCGAAGACGATCTCGTATCCGAGCGAGACGAATTCCGCTTCGAGTACCTTGGCATTATCAAGTATCTGACGCGCATAGACCCGAAATTCCGGCAAGAGCGCCTCACCGAACGCCACCGCCTTGGCGAGCACCATATGCATGTGCGGACCGCCCTGCACACCGGGGAACACCGCCTTGTCTATCGCCTTCGCGAATGGTTCCTTGCACAAGATGAGTCCCCCACGAGGACCGCGGAGCGTCTTGTGCGTGGTCGCGGTAACGATGTCGAAATGCGGCACCGGATTCGGAAGCGCCTTACCCGCGATCATCCCCGCGATATGTGCCATGTCCATCATGGAAATCGCTCCGACCTTTTTCGCGATCGCGGTGAAGCGTTCGTAATCGAGCTGACGCGTGTACGACGAAAACCCGGCGAGCATGAGTTTGGGCCGTTCCGCCTCCGCGAGCGCCTCAAGCTTGTCATAGTCGATCGTGCCGTCAGCCTCCGTCTTGTACCGCACGAAACGATACACCTTTGCCGGGAGCGTGACCGGATGCCCGTGTGTCAAATGTCCCCCGTGCGAGAGATCCATCCCGAGCACGGTGTCGCCGGGAGCGAGGAGCGCCGCGTACGCCGCGAGGTTGGCCGAAGCTCCGGAAAGCGGCTGCACGTTCGCATGTTCCGCCCCGAAAAGTTCCTTCACCCGGTCGATGGCGAGTGTCTCGATGATATCGGTGAATTCCTGCCCGCCGTAATAGCGCTTGCCAGGATACCCTTCGGAATACTTGTTCGTGAAGACCGATCCGAGTGCGTCGAGCACCGCGGGAGAGACGGTGTTCTCCGACGCGATAAGCTCGAGTCCCTGTTCCTCGCGCTTCATCTCCCCTCGAAGCGCATCATACGCCACCTTGTCGGATTCCTTCAATGATCGATAGGTATTCATAAGTTCTATATTATTCGTTATGAGAGTCTTTGTTGAATAATTTATGAAAAGTGCTTTATATAAGCCAAAAAACTGATTTATTCAACAACACCGTTATAAGATGACATTTTGCTCGGCAAAATCAGTAAGCGCGTCACGGAGATTCCGAAGTTTCGGTCGTTTGGTATTACGCAAGGTCGAGTCCTTGGGCCGTCGCGCCGGTCGCGGGAACGCGTCGCCAGGTACCGCGGTTACCTCCGCCTTGATACCGGAAATCGTGAAATATTCCACGAGCGCCCCATACCATGTGGCCGAACCCTCATTAACCAGATGGTACACCCCGGACGGAGCGCTATCAAGCACGAGCGCATACGTCGCGGCAGCCAGATCCGGCGCAAAAGTAAAGCAGCCATTCTCATCGTCCACTGCCGAAACTACTCCTCGTTCCTTCGCAACGGCCGCCATCTTCGCAAAAAAACTCTCCTTCCCACCAGCTGACAATGCCGGCGCACCGAAAAGTTTTGAGAGACGAATAATATAATACATCCCGCCGACCGCTGCAACGGACCGCTCCCCGCCCAACTTACTTTCGCCATACTTCGAAACTGGGCACGGCTTGGCATCCTCGGCATACCCATCGCTGTGTTGTTCCCCGTCAAAAACATAATCTGTCGAATAGTGCACAAAAACCGCACCGATTTCTTTTGCAACTACTGCAAGCTCGCCCGGCACTTCAGCGTTCAGTCGCCAGGCCTTCTTCGCTTCCGCCACGTCCGATTCACAGAGGTCTACGGCATTATACCCAACGGCATTGATAATGATGTCCGGCGCAAGCGTGGCAATCTTCTCGCGCGCGGCAGCCAGATCCGTCACATCAATCTCGCTAAAATCCCATCCCGTCACATCGTGTCCGCCCTCGACAAAGACGCGAACCAGCTCTTGCCCTAGCATCCCCTTCGCCCCAAGTATGAGTATTCTTTTCTGCATATCATTCATGTTTATCCGTTCGTTCGTTTCCACTGCTCGTAGAGCGTGAATGCCGCGAGAAAGAACCCCGTCTGCACCCGTTCCGATCCGATATAGTTTCGGATGTCATCGGGCGACATTCGGGAGGTCACGATATCTTCCGAACCATCGAGCTCCGGCTCCCCTTCGGTAAGGTCGCGTGCGAGAAAGATATGCCCCCGCTCATCGGTCAGGCCGGCGCTCGGATACACGATGCCGAGTTCTTCCCACCTTTCCGCGACGATTCCGGTCTCCTCCCGCAATTCCCGTTTGGCGGCTTCCACTGGTTCCTCGCCTTTTTCTATCATTCCGGCGGGAAATTCATACAGCCTTCGCCCGATGACGTATCTCATCTGTTGTGCGAGCACGAGGTTCCCCTGGGCGTCTTCCGCGACGATGACCGCCGCCCTGGCGCGCTCTACCACGAAATATTCTCCGGGCTTCCCGTCCGGACGGATGACCGTATCCTTGCGCACCGAAAACCAGGGATTCTTGTACGCCTGTTCCGATCCGGTCGTGGTCCATCCTTCGATTCCGTTCATAGCCTGTTCATGCATTGATTATCCCGTCGAGATATTCCCTGATACGAAGTTGCTCCGCAAACGTATTCTCCGCCTCGATGCTCACGTATTCCGGAAGATACTTTACATATTGCTTCACGTACTCATATTCCCGCAGATCGATCATATAATGGCTCCCCACGCCGAGACGTTTCCGCTTCGACCGGTTCCGCAGAGATTTCATCGGGGACAGATGACAACATCCGATCGTGGAAACGCCCGACCGGAGATGACGGAGCAGTTTCAGGAACGCGCCCGGGGAACGAAACAGATTTCGGTAATGATGTTGCGTATCCAGACAGATCCCAGCATACTCGCCGACGATGCCATCGGGAAACGGGTGAAAATGATTCTCCACGAAAATCTTGTGCCGGTATTTCTCATATACTGGAACCAGACGCGGATGATCGTGAATATTGTACGCCACCGGATGATAAGTCGTTTCAAGATAAATGAGTTCGTCTTCGCCCATGTCGTCCCGAAGATGGATATGCGGGATACGAAGTCCGTCGATACCCTCGAGTAACGCGTACAGTTCATCACGCTCCGACTTCTTCAGGAACGTCGGAAAAAGCGCGATTTCCTTAATCCCGAACCGTTTCATTTCTTCGACCTTGCCCCGCCAATCCGAAGCTGGCGTTGTCGTCAATCCGAGCAGTATCTTTTTCGGTTTCTGTTCCATCAGCGATCAGATAACAGTTAACTCTCCCACCCCTCAGTCTCGAGGACTCGACAGCTCCCCTCTGGCAGGGGAGCAGGAAGTCGAAGATACCAGAGTCTTAGTATCTATCTCAAATCTCAACGCCTATATAAGGCAAAAAATCCGCTTGCCGGCTGAAATCCGAAAATTTCGGCTGCAAACCATTCAAAAATCGTCAGGTTACAATAGTAGCCCTCCTCATTTTTCATTGTTTTCGCGCGAAATTTTCGGATTTGCAGCTCGACATGAGATTTGAGATAGATACTTAGAGTATTTTCTTTTCTTTTTTCACTTTACACTTTTCGCTTCCTTTTCTTTCCCATACTGCTTCCCATAATATTCCCTGTACGCCCCGCTCTTCACGTCTTTCCACCACTCCTCATGCGTCTTGAACCATTCGACCGTCTGCCGGAGCCCCTCGTCGAGCGTGACGGACGGCTCCCAGCCGAGTTCGTTCCTGATTTTCGAGAAATCGATCGCATACCGACGGTCGTGTCCGGGCCGATCCTTCACGTATTCGATCTTCTCTTCACCGAAGCCAAGAATGTCGAGCAATGTCCGCACGATGGCGAGATTCTCCCTCTCACCGTTCCCGCCGACGCAATAGGTTTCCCCGATCCGTCCCGTACGGAGCACGAGATCTATCGCCCGGCAATGATCCTCCACATGGAGCCAGTCGCGGACCTGTTTTCCATCACCGTATACCGGCACGTTCTTCCCTTCCAACAGGTTCGTGATCGCTAGCGGGATGAGTTTTTCCGGGAAGTGATAGGGGCCGTAATTGTTCGAACAGTTGGAAATCGTCACCGGCAGACCGTAGGTATGGAAGTAGGCGCGAACAAGATGGTCCGAACCGGCCTTTGACGCGCTGTACGGACTGCGCGGATCGTACGGGGTCACCTCCGAGAACGGCGCATCGTTCGGCCCGAGCGCGCCGAACACCTCGTCCGTCGAGACATGATGGAACCGCTTCCCGCGATGGTTTCGCGCCGCGTCCAACAAGACCTGCGTCCCGATCACGTTCGTCCTTACGAATGCCGCCGGCTCCATGATGGACCGGTCCACGTGCGACTCGGCCACGAAATGGACGGCCGTGTCGCATTCGGCCATGAGTGGCTCCACCGCCTTCGGATCGGCGATATCCCCCTTCACGAACCGCAGCCGCGGATTCCTTTCGGCCTCTTTCAGATTTTCCAGATTCCCCGCATACGTGAGGAGATCGAGCACGACCACTGAATCGTTCGGGTGTTCCCGCAACACGTGATGCACGAAATTCGACCCGATAAACCCCGCCCCGCCGGTGACAAGCAGTTTCATAGTAATTTCCTCTTTACGATTCTATATCCATTATTCCTCAGCAATTTCGTCGTTTCTTACAATATACCATCAATATTAAACTCACCATGAAGCTCCGCTTCAGTTCCATTAAAGCATATTCCGCCAGAAAATGAATCTGTAACCCACATTTCCCTGAAATAAAAAGGTAATTTTGACTCTAAACAAATGATCCTCCTTGCTGCCCACTTCGCAACGAGCACTTGTTTCAAAATTAGAAATTCTTGATCGACACCAGTAATTTTTCCATTCTTTCCAATATGTCCAATAAAATTATTTCTTACTATATAGACGCGCTCGACGATTTTTTCAAAATTTTCGTCAGAATATCCTTTCTCAATTATTTTCTTTTTTGCTTTACTTGATTTTTCGGATTCTAACAATAATTCTATGACGAGATAAAATTGCATAAATGCCGATTCCATCAGGCCGTATTCCGCATCTTCCATCGCAAGTAATTTCATTCCGATACTGTAATATCTTATCGCGAGCAAGACTAATGGATTTGCAATTTTATTTTCGAAATTTGTAATCAATTGAGTTGTGGCACTTCTTTCCTCGATTTCAAATGAAACGCATCTCCTGACCGGAATCCTATTTGCTGACATCAAAGGCACTGTCAATCCTGCCCCAAAATCAGCCACGTATAAAATTTCCTGATATGAGAAGTTTACATCCAACGCAAACGACAGTTCATCTATTGCCTCGATTAATTCATGAATATCATATACTTTCAATTCCTTGGATCTTGAAAAATCTTTAGAATAAATAAGCCTGCTCGAAAGTTCTGATTCGAACCATCTCATTCCAAAAATGAAAGGATATAATATCGATTTACTTTCTATTGTACCTTGGCGATGCTTCTCATTCAGGTATTCAATTGTCTGCGGAACCATGATTGATTTTGCGACCGGCACAACGAAAGCACCTCGAATTTCATTTATCGATTCTAACTGATTTGAATACCAAATATTCCATGTTCGAGAAAATCTATCAGACATAAATTTCAGCATTCATCTTAAACAATGCTTCTGCAATTGCGATCCAAGACGAGTTACCAAAGAGAATTCATGGAGACACTAAGTACCAAAATGACGTTCATTATCACCCACCATGATATACCAACCTTGAGCAAAATGTCTGTGCAAGACTACACCAAAAATTTCAACTCATCCCACCGCGTCGGGTCGGATTGCAAGGATGTGAGCGTTGGGTGATGTTGATCTTTCTCGGAAACGGTCAATCCTTCGTGAAGCGGCCAGTCGATGCCGAGCGCCGGATCGTCCCAGAAGATGCCGCGATCATGTTCCTTCGAGTAGACATTCGTACACTTGTACGAGAAAATCGTATCCGGTTTCGTGGTGAGCATGGCGTGTGCGAAGCCTTCGGGAATATAGAACTGCCGATGATTCTCCTCTGAAAGCGTCACCGCGACATGTTTCCCGAAGGTCGGCGAATCGCGACGGATATCCACCGCCACGTCAAACACTTCTCCCGCGATGACGGCGACGAGTTTCCCCTGCGTGTATGGGATCGTCTGATAGTGGAGTCCACGCAAGGTGCCCGCCGGTTTGGAGAACGAGATATTGTCCTGCACGAAATCGGGCAGGCCGAGATCGCGATACCGCTCCAAACGATAGGTCTCCTCGAAATAGCCTCGCTCATCCCCGAACACGTCGGGCTCGATGATGATGACTCCCGGGATATCGGTCTCGATTATATTCATATATCATCGGCATTCGACTTATCGTTCCCTGTCACTATACCAAGAAAGCCGACCATGGGCCAGAAAAAACGAAAATCGGCCCGTATGCTCGAGCCGATTCTCCGTTATCCGATCGCCGTTGACCGCTATCTGCCGTTTACAGCCTGATATCGTTCATCACGTCGTCGAGCGTGCGCTTCGCCGCCTCGGGCTTCGGGGCCTCGTGCGCGATCGGCGCGACCTCGTCGACCGAAACCTCCGTCTCCGGAGCCTCGGCCGCCGGCTCCTCGCGACGGTGTCCGCGGATCGAACCTTCCGGCTCGTTGATTTTGAGATTCACACGGGCGTTATTCTTGGCACCGATCACGCGCAGGAGCGTTCGCAACGACTTCGCCGTCATGCCCTCGCGACCGATCACCATACCCATATCCTCGGGATGCACGTCGAGCGTGATAAGTACGCCCATCTCATCCACCTTGCGCGATACCTTCACCTCCTCCGGATGATCCACGAGCGCCTTCACGACATACTCGATAAACTCCTGGTCCTTATTGCTTTCCGTCATACTCGTTCCTTTTACGCGGGATTACAAAACCAAATCCGTCCCGATTCAAGTATACCTATCCGCCCCGATAACTGTCAACGCGAGCGTCAATCATCCGTTCCCCACTCCGCAGGCGGAGTAAACGGCTTGGCGCGCCACGTGGCGGACTGCCGGCAAAGCAGCATCCCGGCGTCTTCCGGATTCCGCAGGAGTGCTTCCGAAATTTTCTCCATCCGGAGGCCTTGCGACCCCTTGACCAAGACGAGGTCCCCCTCGCGAAGCAGGTCTTTCACGACTGCGGCAACCGAGTCCGAATCCGGAAACAACAGCACATTCCCGCGCGACATCCCTCGTGCAAGCAGTTCTTCGCCGAGCGAACGCATGTGACGACCGACGAGAATAGCGAGTTCTACCTCTGCCGAAAAGATACCATCCGCAAGACCGCGATGTTCCTCCTCGGAAATCGCCCCCAGCTCGAGCATATCGCCGAGCGCGACAATTTTCCGACGCGCGGGAATTTCGGCAAGCGTCGAGAGTGCCGCAGAAACCGAGGCTGGCGAGGCATTGTACGTATCGTCAAGAAGCCCGATACCGTCATGACCGGAAAGGAATCGGAGCCGACCGGGAAGTGGCGCGAACGCCTCGAGACACTTCGCGATGTCGACCAGGTTCATGCCGACCGCGATACCGACCGCGGCACCGGCAAGCGCGTCGGAAATATGATGCCGTGCGATCACGCCCGGCAACCGGACCGGAATCGATTTCCCGGCATAGTTCAGCTTGAAACTCGAACCGATGCCACCGTCCGTATCCTGCAGCGTAACATTGTCCGCGCGAACCGTAGCGCTAGGCGAAAATCCATACGACAAGATGACGGCCTTCGTTTTCTTTCCCATCCCGAGCACGCGATCATCGTCCGCATTGAGAATCGCGAATCCGTCCGCGGGAAGCGAAGCGATCAACCGCCCTTTTTCCTTGGCGATGTTGGCAATGGATCCGAAGTACTCGAGATGACTCTCCCCGACGACCGTCGCCACACCAATCTTCACCAGAGCGATCGAAAGGAGTGCCTCCATGTCTCCGGGGCGGTCGATCCCCAACTCGAGCACCAATGCCTCGGGATAGCGTGTCGGCAGCACAACGAGGTATAAAAATTTCACGATGGCGGACAAGAGTCTGGTCGCCGCGCTCCCACCAGCCCCGATTCCAAGGATGGTAAGTGGCACACCGATCTCATTGTTGTAATTCCCTTCACTCTTCCGGGTCCGCATCGAACCGGAGAGCACGAACGCCACCGCCTCCTTGGCGGAACTCTTGCCGACCGATCCGGTCACGCCGATAACCAGAGGCTTGTATTTCCGAAGTGCCACACGCGCCATAAAACCAAGCAACCTCTCGGCTACCAACAATTTCATGCTTTTCCCATCGTTTCGGTTCATAGGCATTCGGACAGTATACCCTGTTTTTCGATCGAAATCGACTATCTCACTCTTTTATACCTTATATAAAGCAATAAAATTTCGTGAAATTCATTTCAGCCGGTTTCTGTGGGCGGGCACAAGGACCCGCCACTACGCTGGGAAATATTGATTGTTCTCTGCCTTTTATTCCCTGCTCCCTGTTGATTGTTGACTGCTGACCGTCCTACTTCTCCCCCGGAATCGGTTCCGTAGGAGAAACCTTCGCATAGGCGAGCAGGAATTTCATCATCTCCCCGAACATCGGTGCCGCACTGGATTCCGCCCATTCCACATTCTTCGGATTATCCACCTTGGTCAGCATGACAAACTTCGGATCACCGACTGGAGCATACCCGACGAAGGAACCGATGGACAGTCCGTCCTGATATCCTCCGCCACCCTGTTTCGCGACCTGCGCCGTCCCCGTCTTGCCACCGACCCGGTATCCGGGCACGGCCGCATGTTTCCCGTGTCCACGCAAGACGACGTCCTCAAGCATCCGTCCCATCTTTGTCGCCGTATCCTCGCTGACAACCCGTCGAATCTCTTCCGGTAGCACGACCTGTTCGTGCCCGTCCTCATATACGTACTTTTTCACGATCTGCGGCTTCATGAGAATGCCTTTGTTTGCCATGGCCTCGTACGCGGCGATCAGCTGGATCGGCGTCGCCGTGATTCCCTGACCGAACGAGGCGGTATAGAACTGGATGTCACGCTTCGGATTGACCAGGTTCCTTAAATCGCCGGAAAGCTCGGCCGGCAGGTCGATATCCGTCTTCGAACCGAATCCGAACTGAGACAACCGTTCCGCGAACCGGGCATTCCCGACCAGGTTCTCCACATGGATAGCCCCCGTGTTGATGGAATTATCGAGCACCCCGTACATATCGGTCTTCCCGTATGACTTCTGCTCGGCATTGTGCAACACATACCCCGCGACACTCACAGACCCCGGATCGACGAATGCCGTCTCCGGCGCGACTTTCCCCTCATCAATACCGATTGCCATCGTGATCGGCTTCATCGTCGACCCCGGCTCATAGTTCATGCTCACCGTCGGATTCATGAAACGCGAGTAATCGTTCTCCTTGGCATAATCGTTCGGATCGAAACCCGGATTCGATGCCATCGCCAGAATCCGACCGGTCGCGGCTTCCATAACGACGATGCTCCCCCCGTCACCGGCATATTTTTGCACCGAATCCTGCAAAACGTTTTCCGCCTCGTGCTGGATGACCTGATCGATGGTCAGGACGATATCCGGCCCCTTCGTCGCCGGCACCATGACCCGGTCGTCCGTCGAGATCCACCGGCCCGCCGCGTCACGCATCTGATCGACCTGTCCCGGTTTTCCCTGAAGTTCCTTATTAAGCCATGACTCGAGTCCGTATCGTCCCACGTCACCTTGCCCCGGATCCCCGGGACTTGTGAACCCGATGACCTGCGCGGCCAGGTTTCCACCCGGATAGTATCGGTCCTTCTCCTTCTCCAGATATACGCCCGGCAATCCGAGCTGCGTCACTTTGGCCGCCTCGTCGTCGGACAGTTTATGTTTGATCGGTGCGAACTGATTGTCGAGGTTCTGACACTTGGCCCGGATCTCATCCGCAGGAACCCCGATAATCCCGGAAAGCGACGCGGCCGTCGAGGGTACGTTCGTCACTTCGCGTGGCACGAGATAGAGCAGTGGAAACTCCTGGTTCACGGCCGCCGGATAGACCGAGTCTCCCTCACTGAAATAAATCTCACCGCGATCGGGAACCAGCGTCGTAGAGACGGACTGCTGATTTTCGGCGACCGCCTTCCATTTTTCCGCATCGACCACCTGCAACAGTACCAGCCGGGCCGTGACGGATATACCGATAAAAAATACGAAAAAGAGAAGGGCTCTCACCCTTCCTGATACCGGTATCCCCCGTTTTATCCGTTGACCGGCCGATGCCGGAACGGAACTGTTTTTTTTCACGGTCATACGCGAACGGATAGCTTCCGGCCAAACGAACCGGCACGCCGGAACACCTCTCAACGAAGCGCGACGGCGCCACGCCCTCCGACCGTCTTCAGATCCGACACGCTATCCATCGATCGCCCCTTCGCGGAATCCTCGATGCGGGAAAGAGACATGGCCTGCGCTTCGGAAATCTTCAGTTTCCGATTTTCTTCCTTGAGTTGGGAAATATCGGACTCGACCTTCCGCACCTCGTACCCCTGGGTCGCACCCCGATTGAGCGCGTAGACATAGGCGATACTCGAAAGGAAAAAGACGAACAAGGCGACGAGCGCCGCCGGGTGCACCGCACCGGAAAAAACGGACGCCTTACGGCACGTATACTGCTGTTCCGACACGCGATAGTCCTTTTTCATATAATTTTTCCCCTGTTTATGTTTGTTTTTTTGACCAACTCTTCTCCTAGCCATCCTTCGTTCCCGACCCTGTTCCCGTTCCCGGCTTTCACCCCGTACAGCCTCGAAGACTCGGCCACGGGACATGCTTTCGACTTTTTACTTTTGACTTTACGACTCTTGACTATTAGATTTTCTCCACCACCCGAAGCTTTGCGCTCCGTGCCCGTGGATTCTTAGCAATCTCCGTTTCTCCCGGGATAATGAATTTCGGCGAGAGCGTCCGTACGAGAGGTACCCGTCCGCAGACACATTTCGGAAACTCCGCCGGACATACGCATCCCTTTGCCATCTCCGCGAACAGTCGTTTCACAAGCGCATCCTCGCCGGAATGAAACGTGATGACCGCCATCCTTCCACTCTTCCGGAGCAGCGTCGCCCCTTCGCGAATGAACGTCTCGATCACTGACAGCTCCCCGTTCACCGCTATCCGTATCGCCTGAAAGACCTTTGTCGCCGGATGGATATTCATCTTCCGCCGTTCGACGTCCGAGTAGCACCCGGCGACCGTTTCCGCAAGCTCCGCGGTCCGAGTGAACGGTTTCTCGTCGCGCCGTTCGACGATCGCCCGTGCGATCTTCCACGCTTTCGGTTCGTCACCGTACTCGCGGAACAGCTTCGCAAGGGCCTCATCGTCCCAGCCGTTGACGATATCGGTCGCGGTCGTCTCCGTCCGCATGTCGAGCCGCATATCAAGCGGTCCGTCCGACCGGAAGGAGAACCCGCGTTCCGGATCATCCATCTGGTCCGAAGAGAACCCGAAGTCCGCCAGTATCGCATCCACACCCTCTATTCCAAGCAACCGGAGCGCTTCCGTCATCCGCGAGAAATTCTCCCCGACCACGACAAGCGACTCCTTCCCCATCGCTTCGCGTAGCAAGGCATCCGATTCCGCGAACTGTCGGAAACGCCCGATCGCCCTCTCATCGGCGTCGAACGCGACTACCCTCCCACCGGGGAGCACCTGTGAGAGCATTGCCCTCGTATGCCCGCCGCCCCCGAGCGTCGCATCCACCGCCACGTCACCCTTTTGAAGGTTCAGTATTTCCACAGCCTCTTTCAGGAGTACCGGGATATGCCTCGTCATAACTTCAACCCACAACCGACAACTCACCACCCACAACCGAAACGGACCGATTCGTTCCGCATGTTGTCAGTCGTCAGTCGTAAGTTGAATGTTATTAGTAGATTCCCAACTTCCCCAATTCTTCCGCAACTTCACTCGCATTTTTCTCCGCCTCCGACTTGTACGACTTCCACGAATCTTCGTCCCAAAGCTCCAGCCGATTGAAAAGTCCGACGACAATCACGTTCTTCCCGAGTCCGGCATACTCCTTGAGATAATCCGGGATAAGCACGCGACCTTGACCATCGAGCTCCACATCCGTCGCGCCCGCGAGCTGCAACCGGACAAAACTCCGCTTCCCGGCTTCACCGACCGGCATCGCACCAAGCTTTCCCGCAAGCTCTTCCCACACTTTCATCGGATACACGAAGAGCGAACGGTCCAGACCGCGGGTGACGACTACCCGGTTGCCGAGCTCCCCACGGAACTTCGACGGCAGCGCCAGGCGCCGCTTCGGGTCAATGCTGTGCGAGTATTCTCCGATGAACATAAATTCACCACTCTTCCCCACTTATTGGTACTTCAGTGCCATTTTACTCCACTCCTCCATACCATGTCAACACTCCGGTGCACTTTCATAAAAATACCTTGTATAAAACAAAAAACGGCTTATAAAAGCCGCCCTCACGAACCGGGATATCCATCGTTCCTCAAATATCGGATTTCCTATCCTGTTCACTCCCAAGCAATCGGGAATCCAAACATGATGAGATGTTCGCTGGCACCCGATGTCGGCTCAGTCGACTACTCCTGAAAGTTCAAGAAAGAATCGGGAACCTTATGGGATATCGCAACCTGTTCATGATCTATGCCTTACGCCTCACAAGAATCGATGTGCTTTTCAAAAATTGACCATACCAGAAAAATAGCCTCCCGGAATCCATGGGAGGCTATGACTTTTCTTACGGAAAACGGTCAGTCATGATATCGGCTTACTTGATCCGCAATCGTTTCAGTGAATCCCGCGCCGCCGCGACGGATTGTCAGAATGCCGAAAGCTCCGGCTGGAGCGATCGGATATTGGGAAAGCGACATGCGATGGGACAATAATGCGATATCATCATTCAGGACCAATGCATAATCCGCTTCGGTCTTCCGTATACCGTGAGACAGGATTTCCATCCGTGTCTCGAAAGGGATTCTCCTCGACGGGACCAACAGATGCAGGCAATATCCCTCACGGTGCGGACTCATCCAATCCTGATCACTCCACACATATCCGAGATCAAGCTCCGTCGCCCATTCGGTCGTGACGCGTTTCATCCGTACGTACTGCTCGAGCGGATTCGAAAACGCGAATGCGGTTTCTCTTCTCGATTCGGCGAGCATCTTCAGATTGACGACATACGCTATGCTGGCATATTCCCCGGGAATGACGGAATCGTAATAGACGTTCCAGGACCGTCCGCCGATTTGGGAATGATGGCGATGCCGTATAGGAATATCCTGGTCGACCTCCAGCGTCTGGAGCAGCCTGCCCATCGTGTTCCCTTTCCTGATCGCGCTCACTTTCTCATATAGCTTTCGGAGAGCGATTACGGCCGGATCAGTCGCGCTGAGACGGAATTCCGAAATCAGCGAACCGTCCGTCCTCAAACCTGCCAGAATCTCGCTCATCCCCGTCGGTCGCAATTCACCATCCGTTCCCAATCCGATCCCGACAAGCACGCTGTCGACTGGCAAACGTGAGATGGCATACAGAAGGGCGAAATCGGCCAGAGGAGTCAGTACCGTCGGGTCTTTCCTGCCACGCGCGAAGACATCACCACCGACATCGACCGCGACGATCAGGTCATACCCTTCGGTTTCGATCAGCCGTTCCAAATCCAGGATCAATTTCTCTGTTCCAAACCGGATGGAAAGATCGAAATATTTTCCGACACCGATACCGACCTCCTTATAAAACTTCGGTGCGGATGCGTCGACAAATCGGATCGGAACGGGCGTAGGCGCATGGATGAACCGCTTCATGTCGCCTCGTATCGTATTGATCGCTCTTTCGATCCTCCCTTGGTACGTATGGACCGCCATCGGGCTCAATACGCCGGCGACATCGGTCTCGATTCCGCTAGAGAGAAGATGCACCGCAACCGAACCGACACTGAACATATCATTCCCGCTACCGATACCTATCGCCAACGCCTTTCGGTACCTCTTTCCGCTTTCCCTGAACCATTTTTTCAGCATGACACCTCCGCTTGTATTCGTATCGGTTGTTAAAGACCGTGTCTGATTGATATCATATCGACTATTTAATGTCAAACATACACTTTTAATCGAAAAAGGACGGACAATGGAAGCCAACCGTTCGAAAGCAGGTTCATCAACCAGATATCGGATCGGATATGACGTCCCCCATCGTATACATGCGAGGAGTTCCTCTTCGACGATTCAGAAAAATCTACCTTCTTTCGGCAAATATGATCTCGATCGCGGCCAGATGCTCCGGCGTGTTTACATTGAGACCTTCCAGCGGATCGGGAAGAGGGATAGCACAGATATTTTTCCCCTCCTCCATGGCCATACCGATCAAGTCGGTGATATAGAATTCCTTGGAGGCGTTGTCACTTCCCAGACGCTCGACGTGTCTCCAAAGCCACGAGGACTCGAAACAATACACGCTCGTGTTCACCTCACGGATGGCGCGTTCAGTCTCGGTCGCGTCCTTATATTCGACGATCCGCTCCACGGACCCGTCCGGTTTTCGGATGATGCGACCATAATGAAGCAGGTGCTCGTGGATGCCGGAAAAATCCGGCACGACGACGGTTCCCAAAGTGATCGTCTCTCCGCGTTTCTCGTGATGGGCAAGTATGGTCCGAATCGTTTCCGAGGAAATGAGTGGCTGATCCCCGGCGATCACGACCACATGCGATATATCCGTCCGGTCGCGAAACAACGGCGCCGCACATGCGACGGCATGCCCTGTTCCGAGCTGTTCCTTCTGTTCGACACAGGTCACCCGCGAATCGAAATGCTCCGCGATCTTCTCCCCGTGAAATCCGATGATGATAACCGGCTTCGTTTCCGGCAGGGCCTGTTCGGCGGCTTCGACGATATGCTCGACGATCGGTTTCCCGGCAATCGGAATCATCGTTTTCGGAATGTCCGTCATGTTCATCCTCGTCCCCTTTCCGCCTGCCATGATAATAACCTGGTTCATAGACTCTCTGAATAGCCTTCCTGATTATAGTCTTTCACCGATTCAAAAACTCCCATAAAAAAGCCGGTACCCTATTCCCGGCATCCTTCGGCGACTATAGCATATCTTTCCATCCGTTTCCAGGGCCTGAAAAAAGCTCTCTGACAGAAAATTAATGTACCACGACCGGCGTACCGATATCCGCCCACTCATAGACGTGCCCGGCCGGACCGACTCCGAGCCGAACACAACCATGTGAGACCGGAACACCGAGATGGTTCGCTCCTTCCTTGTACCCACCGGGCCACTCCGGGAGCTCGTGAATGCCGAACTTCCCATCCGGAACGAGCGCCATCCAGTACGGCATATAGAGTCCGTACGCCGCCGACCAGGCGCGCGGGGTCTTGTTGCGTATGGCATATTCCCCCTTTGGCGTTTCCATGCCCGGCTTGCCCGAAGAGACGGGATAGGCATCGAGCGCGACGCCGTTCTCAAAGATCGTCATAATCTGAATCGCCAGGTCGATATCGATATACTTCCCCTCCGGCCTGAGCGCATGAGCATATTTCTTCGCCTGTGCGGCACGCAAGGCGATGTCCTTTTCCCACGTGACCGGCCGTTCGGCGATCGTCGTGAACGAGGCCTTGCCAAGTTCGTGGTATGCGCTATCCGGTTCGTCGCGCCATTTGACGAAAACCGATAGGGTATAGGAAGTCTCTGACTGGATCTTTCCTTTCGGAAGGATGCGAAATTCGGTCTTCTCCGGATTATTCTCGTACGCGACCTCGATCCCGGGCGACACGCGAAAATCGACGTAGAAATCCTTCACGGACCGGTCGAACGCGACAACAATCGGATCCTCGATATCGAGCGCGATATCTTTCGTGCCACTGGCGGGCGATGTAGACACGATGGCAGGATATCCGGAAACCTGAAAGGAGAACGCGGATGCCGGAACGGTCTTCATCGCTCCGATCTTCACTTCCCCGATCAAAACACGATACTGCCCACCCGGAGTCCATCGTCCGACGGGTATGACCGAAACGCTGGTCTGATTACTATTCCACACGGTCCGAAACGGCACATCCGGCGAGACCGATATTTTCCCGTCGAGGCTACCGGGATCGACCGGCTCCGAGAAACCGATCATGAACGCGTCGGACGGGTTCATTGGTCCGTTATCGATCGAGGACGCATGAACCGTGCCGAACAACCGCCTCGTGTCGATCAGCTGTCTCGTTCCGAAGACGAGAAAATACGCCGGGATAAGCCCGGCCAGCACTGCCACAAAAAAGGAGAGGGTCTTGAAAGTCGTGTGCGACATGACGGGGTCGTATCAGAAAATGACAGCCGGCTCGAACTGGCCGGTCATGGGCAAGGTTATCATACAGGCATGAATGACCCAGATTTCCGCATCTTTCAGGCCCGCTTCCAACATCGGCTGTTCCATATCAGGACTCCTCCAAAATAATCCGCCCTCCGAACCCACCACACTCCTCGCGTTTTTTCGACTGTATAGCCTCGACCTCTTCCCGGGAAAATCCCTCATACGAGACGATCGCGTCGATGACCTCGAGTACGTCGGCCACCTCGCCGATATTTCGGTCCCGAATCAGCTCCTCCGTTTCTTCCCGGAGTTTTTCATAGAGCTTCGTCACATATTCCCCGTCGTTGCCGATATGAAACGCACACGCCTCCCCCTTCGCACCGATGATTTCCGGAATCCGGTCACGGACCAGCTTGTCGCATATCATAACGATGATTTCAGATGATACGATCAGTATATCACGACCCAACAGACAAAGAATACCAACTACAGGATCAGCATCGAGTCGCCGAAGGAATAGAAGGCGTAACCTTCACGGATCGCCTCCTCATAGAGGGAGACGAGACTACGCTTGGAACCTTTGTCCAAAAGGAACGCGTCGACGAGCAGCATAAGCGAACTCTTTGGCAAATGGAAGTTTGTGACGAGAATATCCGCAGAATGGAAATGATGCGGTGGGAAGATGAAGATATCGGTCTCGCCGGAAAACGGATGGAACCGCGTTTCGCACCCCTCAGTCTCAAAGTCTCGACAGCTCCCCTTTCCAAGGGGAGCAGGAAACGAAACGACCGACTCGAGCGTCCGGAGCGCGGTCGTGCCGACGGCGACGACGGGGCAACCTTCGGCTTTCGCACGGTTCAAGGCAACTGCAGCCCCTTTGGATACGGTAATGCGTTCGCGATGCAGTGTTTTTTTCTTAAAATGCTCCTCACGAAGCGGTGCAAACGTACCCAGTCCCACGTCGAGTCCGATCTTCACGGTTTCGATTCCTTTCCCAGCAAACGATGTGCATACCGCATCCGTAAAATGAAGCGAGGCCGTCGGGGCCGCGACCGACGCGCCAGATCGAGCAAAGACGGTTTGATACCGCCGTCTGAGTTCCACTTCATCTCGTTTCGCATCCTTGTCTTCTAGATAGTGTGGGATCGGCGTTTCGCCATACGTATCGAGCAACGCGTCCAAAGATCGATCCGCATGCAACCGAACATAAAACCGATTCTCGTCCTGCAAAACAACTTCAAAAAAACTCCCATCAGGAAAGGATAGTTTCATTCCCGGAATGCATTTCCGGTCGACTAAAACGGGGATATTTCCCGTCGCATCAACCATCTCGTTCGCGAGCACGAAAACTTCGATCTTCCCGCCAGTCTCCTTGGTTAACATAAGTCTGGCCGGCACGACCCAGGTCTCGTTCAAAACGACCGTCGCCCCAACAGGAAGATACTTCGCCAGATTCGCGAACGTATCGTGAATCACCGTATCACTCGCGGTATCATACACAAAGAGCCGAGCCGAATCACGCGGTTCAACGCCCTGTTTCCGTATCAGCTCCGGAGGGAGGTGATAGTCGTATATTCCCAGATCCTCGTATTCCATATTCGATCGATACTGCCCCAGCCCGAACGTTGACAGTCTATGCATTCGCCCACAAGACGTCAATGCGGATGAAATCGACGAAAGATCGGCGCCGGTTGCCAATTTCCGAATATTCAGCTACCCTGATTCGTAGGCTCCATGCCGATGTAGCTCAGTTGGTAGAGCAACGCACTCGTAACGCGTAGGTCGTCGGTTCAAATCCGACCATCGGCTCCATGTCAGAGAGCATAGACCATTGAACAGATGATAGGGGGCCGACAAACGGAGGGCGAAGAAAAATGCAAGAATGAGACCATACAGAAAGAAAATACCCCGCCCTTCGCGAAAGGCGGGGTATTTTTATACCTCATCGATATACTTATTGCGCCAGCCCGGCATCAATCGCGGCCTTCAGATCGGAATACTGGATGGCTCCGGCATAGAACTGATCGTTGACGAAGATGCCCGGAGTTCCGGCGATGCCGAACGAAGCCGCCTCGGCGGCATCGGCCGCCACCTTGTCGGAATACTTCTTGGCATCGAGGCAGGCATTGAAATCAGCCGCCTTGAGTCCGAGTGTTCTCGCATAGTCTTTGAACTTCTGCGTTCCGGTCGTTGCGCCCCACTCGGCTTGCTTCGCAAAGAGCATATCCTCGTACGTCGCGAACTTTCCCTGTTCGTTCGCACATTCACTCGCGAGCGAGGCATTCTCGGCCTGCGCATGGAACGCGAGCGGGAGTTGCTTGTACACGAACTCGACCTTGTCGCCGTATTCCGTAAGCATCTTCTTCACGGACGGATAGAAGGCCTTGCTGTACGGGCACTGGAAATCGGAATACTCGACGACCTTGACCTTCGCGTCCGACGGTCCGGTAACGATGGCGCCGTCGCCGATTTCCGGAACGGTGAGATACTTGCCCGGCGCCAATCCGAGACGTGCGGTATCGAGCACGTAGGATCCGTCCTTCTGGGTGAAGATCTCGGCCGCCGCGTTATAAAAATCAGTGCTTGCGATCTTGTCGGCAAAGATAAACGCCGGAAGCGTCTTTACGCCGAACTCGAACACGAGCGCCTTTCCCTCATCGGACGATGCCTCGACCGGAGTCGCTTCCATGGTCGGCAGGATGCGCCGGAACCAGACGAGCGCCTCGTCCGGCGAACACTTCGTGCACGCGCTGTCGGTAATCACCTTCACCCCGACTTTTGGATCGGTATACGCGACCCAGGTCTTGCCGGCCGCCTCGAGAATATTGCTCTCACGCACGGCCCGCGGAGAGAATCCCTCGCGCGTCACGAGCTGTGCGATGTCAACGAACAGGCTTCCGGCGAACAATCCGACGACCAGAATCAGGATCGCGGACAGGTTCTTGATCTTCGTTTCCTTCGCGTCCGTTTCAGGAACAGCCTCTTCCGCCTCGGCAACGCCTTCTTTCACCTCGATCTCGTTCTCGTTCATAGCATTCCATTCATTACTTATCCCCTCCTCCCTCCGGTGTATTATCCTTCCGCACGACAGCTACTGGCACGACCCGCCCGAAGGCGTGGCCGCTGGATCCTCCGCTCCCGTCGCGATGGCCGCGTTCTTCTCGGCGACCCTTCGCGCCACCTCGTTCAAATCGTACGTGGCCCCCTTTCCCTTCAGGGTGTAGTCCTGGTATCCGATCGTGACGGACCCGTTCGCCGCGGTCTTCACGCCGAACCCGAGCACGAGTCCCACCGCGAACAGCACGAGCAGACGCTCCTTTACGGTCATCCGACCGACGACCGATGCGACATAGGTGCGGGCCGACAGAGCCGAGCGTTTCAGTCGTCCGAGCGCCACCTCCGCGATAGAGGCCGCTTTCTCCCGGATTTTCGCGATCATTTCTTTCGAGTCTTCAATCATAGCGTCATGGATTACTTGTTTCGGCCCTGTATAATACCATGAGCCGAAAACCGCAACAATTGACAATTCCATCGAATTCAGCTATAATCGTGTCATCGTTATTTAACCGAGTTATTCGTCTTTCCTCACCATTTTCCACGGAGGCAATCATGAGTATTGACCAAAGTCCGCTTCACGCCACAGACGAAGCTAAAGAAAATAATCGCGGATCACGTCGTCCCTACAGAGAACGCGTCAGCAGCGGTTATTGTCCAGCTCCATATCTGAATTTCCTCCAAAAAAACACCGCCATCTGCGCCAAGCCAGGTTGCCCCGGTTACGGATGCAAAAAGTGCGGATCCTGTGATTTATGTACAGGACAACAAAAGAAAGTCTGATGATAAGAAAAAAGCAGCCCGACAAGAGGCTGCTTTCTTTTTCTATGCGACGATTCCGGAGAGAGCTTCAAGCAGTTCCGACCGGCCTTCCCCGGTCTTCGAGGAATACCGGACAACCGTGCAGTCCGGAAATTCCCGCGCCGCCTCGCGAACATGGTTCGCAATATCGTTGCGGCGACCCTTGTCGGCCTTATTGGCAAGAAGCAGGATAGTCCGCCCGGCGTCCCGAAGCACCGCAATCGTTTCCCGGTCCGACTCCTGCAGTCCTATTTCGGCATCGATAACGACCACGGCGAGGTCGAGTCGCACTTCCGGCGCGCCGGCAAACCAAGAAAGGTGTTTCGCGATCTTCTCCATCTGCGATTTTGCAAGTCGGGCATACCCGTATCCCGGCGTATCCGCCAGGTGCCAACGTTCGTCGACAAGGAAATAATTCGCCTCGGTGGTCCGGCCGGGCCGAGAGCTTGAACGTGCCATGCCTTTGCGTCGGACGAGCGCGTTGATAACGCTCGATTTTCCCACGTTCGAACGGCCAAAAAACGCCACTGTCGGCCGTTCCGGCGTCGGCAACCCTTCGGATCCCGTGACCCCTTTCAAAAATTTCACATCGCGTATTTCCATAGACGTGTCTGTCTCTCCTGTATAGCATGGCCAAGGCTGAAGGGAAAGCGGTGGCGGTTCTTGACATCTTCAGGCTTTTCTTTCATCATACGCCTTGAAAGAGTGGATCATCATTTCATTAACACATCCGGGAGGAACGAATCATGTTAAGAATAAAACACGAGCCTGTCTCTTTGGCGGAAAATATGCCGAACGATGCGCCGACACAACAACCAAATACATCGGCTGTTTCCGAATCGGCACCACCGGAATCCGGAAAAGCGATCGTCGCGAAGTCGCCTTATGAATACGGCTTCCTCGTCAAGCCGACCGAAGATCCGTTTCGCGGGGAAAATGACCTCATCGATTAAACGTAAATGCCGGAGAATCCTATGCATCAAGAGTGGCTTACACGGATTTCAAGGGAGGCCTTTCTGAAATCGTTGCACCGGGCCGGTTTCAAAGGAGCATCCGCAGACAGCATCGATACCCGACCATACCGCTACCGGAAAGACGGAATATTTCTTGCCGCAGGATTCTTCCAGCCGAGGCCGCGGGATGGACGATGCGATATGTATATCGTCCATGCGACGAGTCGGAGCGGATCCTCGCCCGTCATCCGGATACGTCATGATGAGTATCGGACATGGGAGCTCTCACTGACGCCGATTCCGGATTCGGTCGTGTGGTTCCTTGGGGATATTGTCTGCAAAAGCATCCGATCGTTCACGGCACTATGCGAATGCATGAAGGGCTACCTCCTGAGCGCCTGAACGGACCGATAAATGCCGTCGCCACGATTCACGCACCTTGTGCATGAACGAGCGACGGCATATTTTTATTTTCGCCGTTCCGGCATTGGAACTCGTAAAAAACCGAGTCTTCGAAAAAGGTTTCTTTTTTACTTTAATGAAGCCATTATTACGTATTGCCGGTCGCCATTGACTTTTCTCATAGAAATGCTATTCTATCAGATACGTTTTTTTACATACCATAACCGTCAACACAACCGGAGTGAACCATGCAAATGGAAAAGGTTATCTTACCGCATTTCAATCCGCCGACAGACACGCCGTCGGTCGTGCCCATGAACGATCTCACGGGCGTCGGTAGCATTATCGATTTGTCGAGACTGAATCCGGGCGAATTCCTGAATCAGTTCAGACACCTCCTCTCACCGCCAGATCCGTTCTTGATCATCGGTCTCGTCGGGACGACCGTCATTCACATGATGATCGGTTCCATGAGCATCGCGATCAATGCGACCAAAATCATCCTCGACTGCATAGCGATGCAGCTGCAAGACGATGGGAATGACGACGACGAAACGTTCCTGCTTACGTGAGGTGAGACTGTTTGAAATCGGAATTATTAATTTTTACTAACACACAACAAGGAGCGGAATCATGGCCACAGCAGAAGTATCGGATGCCAAAACATACCAATTTGTTATAAGCAAACAGATTGAGAAGATAAAAACAAATCTTTCGAACGCGCTTCTTGAGCTCGAGAATGCGGATAACCCGGAAGACGCCGGGGTCGCGAGCTTCTTTCTCGCCATCATTCCGTACGAAGACGCGCTCGCGGGATACATCGCCTGGAGAGACCTGACGCGTTGTGGAGATCCGTCGAGCATGAAATCCTTCCAAAATTTCATCCGTCTTACGGTTTCGAATAGGACCGTTAAAATCATCAAACGGACGCAGAACGATAAGGTATTCTATCAAGCTCGAGTGGAAGGAAATCCGACAAACGGTTGGGATGAGGACACCATTCTCAATATCCTGAATGACCTCCATGACCATGTCGAATTAGAGGAGCCTATCGAGATTGAAACGATTCGGAATTTGCTGAACGACAGGGCGCGAAATTTCGTTGATCTCGACACTATTCAGAATGCGCTCAACAGATATCTCATAAAAGAGCGAAAAATCCGTATCAGATTCGACTCATCGATATCATTGGACGAGATTATGACATCTGTCCATGTCCAGTGAAATCCAATGAATCAAAAGAAGCCAGCCCGCTAAGGACTGGCTTTTTCATATTCTTCCTTCAGAATCAACCTCCAAGTTGTCTGCCGTAGAGGAGTTCGACTCCGTACCGGAGTCGAACTCCTTATCCTCCATTCCCTATTCCTGATTCTTTCTTCCTCATTCTTGATTTCTCAAGAAAGGCTAGTTCCCACAGGCGGTACCGGACGATGCCGAACCGGCCGTCGCGGATCCCTCGCCGAAGCCGGCGGCAGGAGCAACCGTGGCAAGCGCTTTCTGACATTCCGCAGGGGCGGTTTCGAACGCGGCACAAATAGTCTTAAGAAGCGACGCCGGATCGCGCTGCGAATCGGTCGTAACGCCATTGATCACCAATGTCGGCGATCCCTGTACGCCGTAGGTATCATTGTCCGCCTTGTCCGCATTGAAGGGCGGGAAGCTTCCCTGGTACGTGCTCTCGTCGGCGAAATCCTTGGTCACGTCGAACTGCGTATCGGCCTGCTTCATACAGGCGGTGTTCTTCGCCACATCAACGCCCGCCGTCTTCAGGCATGCGGCCTCGGTCCCCTGCCCTTTCTTCAGGAAGCAACCGAGATACGTCGTAAGCTTTGTCGGCTCAAGTGTGCGGATACAGTACTGACGGAGGTTCTCATCGAGTTCCTTGCGGTCGCCCGTCGCCTTGTTGTTGTGCATCGAATAGGACACGAACTCGAGATTGAAATTGATCTTGTTCCCAAGCGTTGCGAGTACCGGCAGGATGCCCTTCTCGATCTGCGTCCCATACGGGCAATAGCTCATCACGAAAAGCTTCACGTCCGGCTTCGCGGTCTTAGGGACGTCCTTCGGAGCGGCTGCTACGGCTGCTTCTTTCGCTTTGGCGATGGCGGCGTCATCGATTGCCTGCGGGAAGAATTTTGTCCCGTCCAGAGACAGATACATGGGATAGTCCTTCTTCTGGATGGTCACGACTATCTTATAGAGACCGCCTTCCAGGGTCGGATCAGCCAAGGAAACGTCTATCGAGGCCGGGACGCCCAATCCGTCCCTCACGAACGATTCCGCCTTCGTCTTGGCATCCGCCGGACTGATGGTCGTGATTCCGAACAGTTTCTTTCCGAAAGCGGTCTTCGAAGCAAAGAGGTACCCACCACCTGCCAAGAGGAACACCGCCAATACGGCGACCACGGCCGCTATCACCCGCTTCTCCGGCAATTTCAGTTTCGGTGTTTTTTCCGGGACACCGCCTACCGACTTTTCCACCAATTTCTCCTCCGAGATTTTTTCTATCGTATCCATAAAAACTTCTTTATCACATTAGTTCTGCCAGTATATCAGATTCCAAGAAAACGCAACAGATTTACTTTATCACGCTCACATACCGAAGAAAACGGCTATATGAAAGGACTCGGATTCGGCTCAGGTTCTTTTGCTGAAGCTGGAGCCGGACCGACGGATTCCGACGGTTCCGAACCAATCGGCGGAGCCTCATTCATTTCCGAATTCGGTTCTTCGCATTCTCCATCCTTCCCGCAACAGCCACATCCATGACCGTCATCCCGCTTTTTCTTACCGAAGAGATCCCACGACATATCGTTTCGATTATCCGTTTAGCGACCATTACTCTACGCCTCCTCCGCTTATCCAAGTATACCACATACATAATCTGCCACTATGCCCGGTCCAATTCAAGGTTTCCGCTATCCCGCCCAATAATTATTCACGAAGAGGATGATATCAAGCGCCAAAAACAGCGTTGACGCAAGCATCCATCCCGCCCGGACGGTCCGGCCTTTCATACCGGCAAGCAGGATGAAAAGCGGGAACATCACCAGGCTGTACCGGCCGACACTCATCAGCGTTCCGGACGTGAACGCGGCGATCAGGGTCGTGGACATAAAGACCGCATACCAGGGAGACAGTCTTCTCCATACCGCAACGACCGCGGAAATGATGAGGACAGCAAGAAAGATGTCGATGCACATGTTCGTGATCGACGGATGAGAGAAAAGCGAAAAATGCTCCCGGTTGATCGTGAACGCCCGGCCCCAATTCCTTTGTATCCTGAAAAAAAGAAGCGGATCGCCGAACTTCAGATAGTCATACCCCAGAAAAAGAACGCTCCCGATCGGCGCGAAAAAAACAGGCCAAAATACTCCCCACGTCTTCGGATGGACCAGGTTCTTCCAGCCGAGGCTCTCCCCTATCTTCCAAAAGATCGGCAACGCCAGAAATACCCCGTTGCTGTGCGTCAGCGCTCCAAGAAACGCGATACCGGCAGCAAGCATAAAATTTTTCCGGAAGGCATAATAGAACGTGACGATGGTCAAAAAGAGGAAGATCGACTCGGTATAGATGACGTTGAAGAAGAATGCCGTCGGAAAAATAAGCATGAGTACGATCGGCAGTTCCGGATCGATGTCCGGATGGAATTCCTTCACGAACCGGTAGAAATACGTGCAGGCTGCGATCAGGAAGGCCATACTCAAGAGCCAGCCGGTCAGCACGAAATTGCCGGCAAGGATCGTCCCGAGCATCCTTATCAGTACCGGATAGAGTGGAAAGAAGACGACATTTGCCAGGGTGTTGTCGGTCTTCAGGTAGTACCCGTTGTTGACGATGTCGAGGTACCAGTACGAATCCCAGCGGTTATGCATGTCGACCAGACCGGAAGACGTCGGCACCGGAAAGTTTTCCGGCCTGATCCACGTATAAGCCGTATCCGGCATCAGGTTGAACCGGTTGAGTGCGACGTATCCGAACGCGTTCACCACGAACAACCATACAAGCACCATCAGTATCACTCTTTTCATAGTCCGTATCGGATCCCTATTAAGCCCGCCACTCCCGAATCGAATACCTTCGTTCCGAGATTATAGCACGGGACCGATTTGGACGACGATACTATCGCCGTCGCGGAAGAGTCCCTCTCTTCACTAGTTCACTGCTGAAAACCGCCCTAATAGGTACGAATCTCCCGAATTTCTTGACATTTTTAGAATAATTCTGTTTAATCAAAACGATCAGCCCGCATCTTACCAACCATCCGAGGAACCGTCATGGATACTGAAGAAGTGATAAAAAAGCAGAGGCACAATCTCGAAGAACTCAACGAGCTTACTCCCGGCCTCGGCGACACGATCGAGAAAAAACTTGCCGGACATAAGTACTGGTGGGAATTCCGGGATGTGGAAAGATATATTCTCATGCAACTTGAAAAACTTAACCTTACGCCTTCCGATATTTTCATCAATGGAAACCGAAATCTGGAAGAGATCTTCGTCGATGAGTCGGAAAAATATCAGCGTATCAGCATCGCTAACTTCGTTATCTGATCCGATCTGATCGATAACGATAATCAAAAGCCTTCGTTCGAGGAATGAACGAGGGCTTTTTATACGACCAAGAATCCGATCGCCACAGAAAGCGACCATCGAACCGCGTCCTTAACTTTATACCACTCACAGAAGCTGATTACGCGTTTTATTGTGTCCTGTCTTCCTGCCCGTATTGCCATGCCTGTCCATACCGCTACGTCAGCCCGGCCGGCCTGATGGCAGTCATGGCGACGGGCGAAACGTTACGGGCTGAAAAAGCGTTGCTCGCCCGAATCACTTCGTAAAACGTCGCAGGCAGGCAGGTGCGAGGGAATGAATATACCTATTCAGGCACCGGTTCCCGATGAGGTGGTTTCTTAAAGATATCTTACTCGACATATTCT
>JBAXFX010000002.1:0-46869 GCA_037139695.1 Candidatus Moraniibacteriota bacterium
AAAACGAGATGTCTTTTGTTAGAAAGGAAATTGCACTTCAGAATGGAACTTAAGAGAGTATCCTTGACGGAATCGGCTCGATACGGTATAGTCCGTCTTGTGTTTTTTTACAAACAATCAAATCGTGAGGTACGGATGAGGTATTCAAAACACTGCAGATGCCTCGAAACGGCGCTCGCATCGCGAAGGCCGGAAATCGACACCTTACTCTCGGGGTTGAAGGGCTCCTATCACAACGGGGCACACGCTGTTTTCAGGATCGAGGCGATCGGAGAGATGACCGCTCATCTTCAGCGGCATGAACGCCTCGAGAGCGACACGAGACTCCTGCTCGAGACATGCGCGCTCATGCTCGATCTCGGACGCTCCGGTTTTTGCGGGATTCCTCCGTCTGACGACGCCAGGAGTTACGAGGAACGGGCCGAGGATATCGTGGAGATCCTGTTTGACAATCATATCCCAAGAAAGGCTATCTGGACTATCCGGGATATGCTTAAGGCCTATCCGTCCAGATGGAACGACTATGAGAAGGGAACTATCAGTACACGCATGGCGACAAGTAAACCGAAGAGGATCCTAGGCCTTTCGGATGTATTTTCTTTTGCGCGGGGATGGGACTCATTCCTTGAATCGGCGTTCCGTCTCGCGGAGGAATGTCCGCAGGAAGCCACCTTCCGGGTCGATGGGTTCATACGTGACTGTGAAACGGTCCTCGAATCCTTTGTCCGCCGTCATCTCGTACACATGAAGAATGTTTTCGAGGACGACTACTACTTCGGGTTGCTGAGGAGTCATAGATCGATACTGGCATCATTGAAAATGCTTCGCGAGAATGGTCCCGAACGGGAGTCGGTCCAGGAACGGTTGTACCACATCGAATGTGGCGAAACGAAATGCCTTATCTGAGGGTTTCAGACCACTTGCACATTTCCGGGGGATAGGCTACCATGCCTTTCCCCTGTTTTTTAATATTTTTGCCAACCCAAAAGAGAAGGAGACGGTATGAGTGGGATTTTGGACGATGTCAGAGCGATAGTATCCAATCCGAAAGAAGACAGGACAACGTTCTTCAACTATGTTGCCGAGTACTGGCCCAGAAGAAGTAAACAATATAATAAGATCAAAAGGGCCTATGACTACGCGAAGGACGGATTTCGTGACAAGCTCCGGAAGGACAATGTCACGCGATATTTCGAACATCCTCGCTCGGCGACACTTGTCCTCATGAGGTGGCTCGGAATCATCGATCCGGACGAGATTGTAGAGATGTTACTCCATGACAACCCCGAAGATCTCGAAGAATGGACACTCGAGAGAAGCGAGGGCGCGTTCAGCAAGAAGAACGCAAGGGGATTGGAGCGCCTCACGAAACCCTCAGAGGCCGACGGATACTCCGGGCAAGATGCCAAGCGCATCTATTACCAGTGGTTTGAGACCGCCGGACGAAAGTTTTTCCGCAAAAAAAATTGCGACCGACTGGTCAATATCCTGACAAGCGACGTCCTTCCGATCCGCAAACAGATTGAATTAGCGGATGAGACCGAGCGCTATTTCATACCGTACGCCAGAAAATTCGGCATTCTTTATCAGGAACTCCTTGCGGGAATCAAGGAGATCAGGGATCGGGTTGAATGTCTACGAGCAGAACAGTTGGCGCGGGAAAACGAGACGGTTCCGGAGACTTGATTTATTCTCGGCGAAATGATACTTTATCCGAGGACTCAAAAGGCCCTCGGATTTCTTTTTCGGGGACTTTGTCGGTCCATTATGACTCTTTGGGGAGTAGCCAAGCGGTAAGGCAGCGGGTTCTGGTCCCGCCATGCGTAGGTTCGATCCCTACCTCCCCAGCATTTGAGTAAAAGTCATTATTTTCGGCGCTTTTGCGATCACTGAATAGGGCATCCTGAGGCTTGTATCTGCGATTTCTTTCCCTTCGATTTTCAGGTTCCAAAGCAGTGTTTGGAGCAGTTCGTGCTTGCGTTCCGGGTTCCTTACGAGGAACTCTTTTTTTGCTTTGTGAGCGGTCAAAAGAATATCTTTTACCTGTTCCAAAGTTGCAGAGTCCCTTGCAGAGGAATCCAGTCCGATATTTTTGAGGTCGGCCTTGATTCCCGCTTCCTCTTGGTTGAGCTTTTGCAGTTTTGTCTGGTACGCTTCTTCCGTGATCATGGAAGACAGAAACGCATCGAGCAGTTTTTCCTGTTTCTGTTTCAAGAGGGAGAGTTGCGAAAGTAGATTGTCCCGGACAGTATTGGTCGTGCTCTTTTCAGAAAGTGAGTTTTCCTTTTTGGCGAGGTAAGCGATTTCGATCAGTTCCTCGTCAAGTGTGAGCTGGTCAAGGATCGGGGCGATGAGTTCGTCCAATACTTCGACGCGAATGTATTTCTTGTGCTGTTCGCAGTTCCCGCGCCCGTTGGTACAGAAATAGTAATCTTTGCCCTTCTTCTTCGTGGCGGTCAAAGCGCAACCGCAGACATTGCATTGTAAGAGTCCACGGAACCGGAAGAACAGACGTTTCGATCGGGGATTGATGCGTCCGGAAAGGACCGATTGGGCATCGTCAAACATTTTCTTGGAAACGATAGGCTCGTGATTCCCGACATAGGATTTCCCGTCACGTACCATGACCCCATGATAGAAGGGATTGATCAAAATCTTGTGAATCTTACTTCTCCACATTTTTGAGCCTGAGTCGCTTCGGTATCCCTCGCCGTAGAGGATATCCGCGATCTCCTTGGTGTTCTTGCCTTCCTGTGTGTAAAGCTCGTATACCCGGACGATGAACGGACGCAATCGCTCATTGACGAAAATCCAGTGTGTCGCCTTGTCGTTGAGATAGCCAAGGGGCGCGAAGCTCGGCCATTCGCCCCGTTCCAGTTTCGCCCGCAAGCCACGCCGGACATTGACGCTGAGATCGTCGACGTACTTCTTGGCCATCCCGAAATCAAGACTCATGAAAAACTTGTCGTCCGAGATATTGCGGATGACCTTTTCCCACGTTCGGATTTCCTTGATGATTTTACGATCCATGAACCAAGAAAGTTTCCCGCCGTCCATGGCATTCCGGGCCAGTCGGTCCAATTTCCAAGTGATAACCCCGTATTCGGTGCCAGAGGTCTCCATAAAGGCCATCATTTCATCAAAAACGGGCCTTCCGGGGGCTTTAGCGGACATACTCTCTACAAAGACCCTTTCGACCGTCAAGCCATCCCTGCGGGCCAATTCTTGCATTTCGGACACCTGAGAATCGATAGACAAGACCTGTCTATCCTCGCTTTCCGATGATTTCCGGGCGTAGATGATGTACTTCATAACGTATCGCTAACATATCCGGGAAGGACGAATAAATCAAGGACGCTCTTGGCAAGGAGGGGTTGCTATGACAAAAGTATTTCCATTGCTTCGCTTCACCGCACAACATAAATCTCTCTTTGTAAATAGTCAATTATGGCTATTTTAAGCAATAATATCATTTTGCGTCACAAAACGTGCTGATGTGTGCATATAGGCAAGACAGTGCATGTGCCGATACCACGACCCCCGCCTTGAGCGTCAAGGGTACGCCTGCGGGCAACCCGCAGGCCTCGGACTCCCTTGACCCTCGGCTTGGTCCGTGGTCAAACACCTGTATGGGCTAAAGCCCATCTTTTACTTCGTCACTTGTAACCGGAGGCAGGGAAGTCGGGTGGAGACAGGGGAAGGTCGGCGAAGAAATCGTAGAATTTCGCCAAGCTATCCAAGTACAGGTCGGCATCATCATCGGAGATCGTCAAATCAAAGCATTTTTGAAAATGCCCGATGATCCGTTGTCTCAATTCTTGGCTGAACTTGTACGGCATGCTCTCAGAAAACTGCTCTGAGAAACAAAAAAAACCAACCCTTGGAAAAAGCTGGTTATTCGACACAGTATTGATTGAAAGATCAATCTAGGCCAAACAAGTCTTTTCCCTGAAACAGGTATTCCCTGATTAAAGGTTTGTTTGCCCTAAATTGAGATCGGAAGTATAAAAATGCGCCGTTGATCAATCGGCTGGGCGATATATCGGAAGGGTGATTTTCAAGTTTCCGTTGGTACGATAGGCCCCATATTCCTATTTGTCAAGACTCAGCCTTATCCGATCATTCAGATCCTGTCGATCATATGACGGCATAACCGGAACGTGAAGCAGCGGAAGGCCGGCGCTTGAAAATGCATTATTGAGAAAAGAATCTCGGATCATCCTTTTTGTTTCACGATGTGATGAATCATCTAATTCGATTGCAATCATCGGTTTCATACTTTCTTTTTCGCAAAGCAGAAAATCTATGTGTTTTGATTGTATCTTGTTGAATGATGATGCAAATTGACTTTTACTCAGTCCGCTAGGTACAGTGAGGATCTCTAAGAGGCTCACTTGAGAAAATATCAAATAGTCGTTTCCGACAACTTCCTGCAAAATAGAGAAAAACTTCTTTTCTGCCTGAGTTAAGAGAGAATCTTTTTTAAGATACCGAATGTCATCGTGAGGTTTCTTTTCTTTTAAGAAAACAATCGATATTTTCAATACGATTACGATTATTGAAAAAATCAGGAGCAGGAGAAACGATTGTGAGAAAATCATAGGAATATACAAAAAAGGTCCCACGACGGTGACAACCCTTTCGGGCCATCCAATAGCCTTTCGACTATCGACCTAAGCAATAAGTACCGGTCGTGAGACCGTTTTTATTGCTTAGGGTTTCAGGCCATGCCATAGCAGAAGCTACGGTTTAGGCCTATAATTCAGTTGTTGTTTGTATTTTGCTCTAATTTCGCTAAAAAATCAAATATGGAAGATATCAATTTGAATGATTTACTAGAGCCACTCTTCAAAGAGGCTAAAGATGTTGATGAGTTCGAATTTTGTTGTTGCATTTTACGCATGAGGGGAAGTGAAGGGCCAGGATGGGACCCTTTACAAGAAAGTGCTAAATTTATAAGTCAGATAGCTAGTCTAATTGATGCTCCTATAGACAACGAATTAAAAATTAGATTGTCGTTGCTATTGTATTGTCATGCAACTGAAATTGACGACGTGTATTTAACAATTGCAAATCTGTTTAGAATAATCAAGGGCGATAGGTATGGTAGCGCAATTTTTAAGAAGAAAGATGAGGAAGGAAAAAAAATTAAATACCCGAGTCAAAAAATATCTGAGATAAAAAAATTAGCTCAGGACTCTAAATACGAAAATATTCCGGAAGTAATGGAATATTTTCTTGAAAAAGAAATCAGGAATGCATTCTATCACTCAGATTACATTTTATATGAAGATGCTTTCAATATTCGAAATGGAGCGGGCGTTTTGATGAATGGAATTATCGATCCATCAGTTCCATTAGCGTGGTTCATGCCAAAAGTCAGGCTCGGAGTTGAATTTTCTATTGAGGTAATCAATTTGATACAAAAAAGTATCCATTCATATCGTAAAGAAAAAGTCGTCAATGCAAGGATTTTACAAAACGAGGAAATTGATCCAGTTCTTTCAACTGTAAATCCAAAATTTGGATTGAGCGGATTTCGATCATTGACGGAAGAGGAAAAGGCATCCATGAAGAAAAAATAGCACTCCTTTTGTCAGCAAATTTATTTGTTATGGTTATTAGAAAAATGGCTTATCTCTGAGAAATATACTGTCCAACTTCATCCCACAGACACAGCTACGTCGTTCGTGAATGCCGTGAGTATATATCATACATATCAGTTTGCTCTGTTGGCATAAGAAAACAGCCCTTCATAATGAGGGCTGTTTATTACTTTAATTGTTATTGTGTTAATCGTTTGGGCTAGATTTACATGTATCTTTATGAATTGAGCTAACCTTTCTCTGTCGCGAGATCCATCAATACGGCGTGAATATCCTCTCCGAAGTCTGCTATATTTTTTGGCTGTATTTGCGTAAAAGGAATCCAGCGTGGTTTCCCTGATTCGAGATCATCAACATTTTCATCTGAAACAAGATTCGTAGATTCCGGCCGACAAAGATAGAAAAAAAGGAATGCATGATACGCCTCATCAAGTGGCTGATAATAGAAGAAATTCTCACGAAAAAAGAGAAATCGTTCTACAGAAACTTTTAATCCTGTTTCTTCTTCGATCTCCCTTCGGAGACCATCCTCGATACGCTCTCCGATTTCTATGCCACCACCAGGAAGCCATAATTTCCCATTCCCTTTGTTTCGGAGAAAAACCACTTTACCATCAGCAACAATCAGACCATAAACGCTTGGACGAAAAAAAACTTCTCTCGGGGGAGAGTCACTATCTGATCAAAATTATTTCGGCAAGTGATCGTAGTCATAATTCAAAAAATTACTTAATAGCAATATTATAATACTAGCTTATACGAGCCATTAAAACAAGAAGTGCCGCCATTGATTTAAATGACAGCACTTAATAAAGTTGAGCGATCTAACAACAGCTTTCTGTTCTGACAAAACATAATTGATCATCCGGGCCACCTGTAGAAGATATTGACCCAGATATGCAACCACCGTAACATCTTTTCATGTAGTGGTCGCATTTTTTACATTTCACATGTTCTAATTTTTGAAATCCTCGAAGAACAGTAGAGTTTCTCCAGAGAGTCTCAAAGCCCTGCTCGAATACATTGCCACAAAAATACGTATCTCCAGAAAATCACAAGGAAAGAAATCTCCGCTAAAAGCGATGAATCCATTCTTTCGTGCCGGACAGGGAGAATTAAAATCCATAGAGTGATGATAAGTCGCTTTCTCCCCGAGGACATCGAAGTATGTCAGCAGAGTGATGCTAGGATGAGCCATCCGAAGATTCCCTATCTCCTGAACAACTTGATGCATGATAGCACTGTCTATAGCATTCTCTTGATTGAAATCGGCATGTTTTCCCACGGGTCTAAATGGAAGATAACTCACATCAGAACCAAATCTATCCGCTAATTCGGCAACATGACCAATCACGCTCGCAGTCTGTTTGGAGACAACCGTATTTATCCGTCGTTTTATCTCAGTCTGACCTAATCTTTCGGCACTGGTACCCGATTAGGTTGGTGAAAGTGCTTCTTTTAGGCTAGGATAAAGTCAGAATTGACGTTTTATTTTCAAATTATTGACATATTGTCAACATTCAGATATTATTCTCTGTTAGCTTTGTAAGTTTAATATATCAACACTAAAACAGGAGGGAGACGTGAAAAAATCAAGTGTCGTAAAAAGGGTATGGGATCAGATTATTGAATGGTATGAATCGCACGCC
Organism: Candidatus Moraniibacteriota bacterium; assembly: GCA_037139695.1. Classification (GTDB taxonomy): domain Bacteria; phylum Patescibacteriota; class Minisyncoccia; order Moranbacterales; family UBA1568; genus JAAXTX01. The sequence goes on from JBAXFX010000002.1 coordinate 7,256, forward strand.
GAAGGTCTGTACCTGATTATAATGATTCTCGTCATCTTTGCAGCTATCATGGTGACAGTGTCTGGGGTGTGGTATCCGTTGCAAACACTCATTATCTGGACGGTAATCCTCATAGTCTTAATGCTACTTCTCTTACCTCTGATGGGTATGATGGAAATTGGGTGCGTATATGGAATATTAGTTAACCTCATTGCCGGAGTATTGCTGGTAATCGGATGGGTCTGGTTTCTTGTATCAGGTGGTCATGACGGATTCGGGGCGAGCCTGTGGTCACACATAGTGCAATTTCTTCTCGGCTCCCCAAGAAAGTAACCTGATGATTGTCATAATAGAACGAACTGCATATCGCAGCTCGTTCTTTAATTTTTCACAGATATGCGGGTAATGTTTTTAGTGTGATTTGAAACATTCTGTCCTACTTCGTCCCACAAACACAGCCACGTCGTTCGCGAACGACATGGCCAGTCTAGTCATTCGAGAACGACAGGACTCTGCCTCGGAATATAATGCCGGAAAAGGTACATGACTATTTTTGTTGGTCTGTCTGGACCTTTAGTCATATTCGCATAAAATTCAAAGGCCCAAGTGATGTGTTATCACGAGGGCCTTTACGCCTACTCCGAACTAAATGCGACTTTCATCTGTCTGACTTCTTCGGCGAGATCCTCCCGTTCAGGAAGAAAGCGCAGGAGTACCTCCAAGGCATCGGACAGATAGTGATTCTCGATGTTCTTGACTACGACTTCCAGAACGGCCTGAGGATTGTTCACCTTCAACTCCTCAGCTTCGTCGAAGTGCCTATCATATAGAAGCTTCTTGTAGTGTGACAGGATATATTCCTCCGCAGGTACACCCAACTCGCGCGCAAGCTCCGCTTGTCTTACGGACCCAACATCATAACTTTGCAAGACTTGTCTGGCCAGTTCCGTCTTTTCAGCTTGCGTAATCGTAAACTTCGGACTTTCCCGAACTTTTTCCCAGTAGGAGGAAGCGCAAAGAAGGATTCGATATATCAGTTTCTCGATATCGCGTCGTATGTCTGAGTCACTGATATACTTGCTTACCCAGTCGAGTTCCGCCGGTGATACGACCTCGCCTCTTCGTGCTGATTCCTCACAGAACGACCGGAAGCTCTCATACATTTCCTGATCGCCTATTGAATCTACGGCATCGGGGCAGTGGCTGATAATATCGTCCAATGCCTTACGTTTTTGAAACTTGAATGCGTTCTTCCCCGAGACTACAAAAAGAAACGCTCTTTTGGTCAGTTCCTGAAGTTCCTTCTCGCTCAGGTTGTTTTTTAGAACCTTCAAGCGAATCCATGGATTACGAATGCTTTCGATCAATGTCATTATTTCTCCTTGCGCTTTGAGTCCGTCGACTTATTTGTTATCAAAGAAAAGCCTTTTCCGGCTTGCTACTTCCATGAGCAGCATACAAGATACCATTCACCTGATATCAAGAATGCCACTCACGACACGAAAAAATGTTCATACAACGACACAGTATAATATCACAAATAATTTATCGTGTCAACATCAAGTACACCACATCAAGTACACCACCCATTTCCAAATTTTCGGCACTGGTTCCCGATGAGGTGGCTGAGAATCCCTCTTTAGCACTAAGATAAGCACAGAATCGATGTTTTATATTTGTAAAAAAGCCCCGCTCATAGTCACAAATCCCCCTTGCCCTCTCTTTTTTGGAGAGGGCAATCCCCCTTTCCGAAAGGGGGAGACTCACTTATTTTCACTGGTACTCTGATTGATATCTCCCTTTTGCAAAGGGAGTACCGAGTCTTCGAGGGGAGGGATTTGTGTTTGATCGGTCGAAGTCAGCATGTCGTTTTTTTAAGGATATGTCGAGTAAAATATCTTTAAGAAACCACCTCATCGGGAACCAGTGCCTGATTTTTACTACAACACCCATTTCCAAATTTTCACCCCGCCACCAGTGAACCTTCCTGATTCTCAGTCAATACTTCGCGCAATCTCAGTCTTCCCTCCAAAAGAAGCTCATAGAAGATCTTCATCCCACGAAACGAGAGGAAACGGATCTTCCGTTTCTTTCGAAGATACCGTATGACTGCGAAAGAAAATGCGGATGTCATACTCACCCAGCGTGTCATGATCGTGAGCGGGGAATGGACCAATATGATGAATGAGGATGAACGATGGTGGGGCGAGTGAGTCGAAAAAATACTGCCGGCAGGGTATGCGCGACAGTATACGTACGTCATTGTTTTGTCAGTAGGCGCCTTCGTGAGGCAGTTCCTGAATATCGTCGATGAACGAATAATCGATGTCGACGATTCCGGTTTTCGCAAGGTGTATGACCCAGACCGGTTCCATGTGATCGTCTGCCCCTTCCGGCTTGCCACGGGCGTACCAGTCGCGGGTCCGTTCGCAGAGTTCCCGGAGGCGGTCTTTCGTGACCCATTGGACACTCTTCACGCCGTCGTCTCCCGTCATCGTTCCCGGTGTCCCTTCGACGACGAGGTCGTAGACCTTCCAGGCATGGAACTTGCAGCCCGGCCGGCTGCACAGATTGGTATAGACGCCCTTAAGATGCTTGATCGGACGCAGGTCCGAGTCGTTCTCGACGATGATGCCGACTTCCTCCAGAAGCTCCGCTTTCAATGATTCGAGCCAATCCTTGTGTTTGTCGAGCGCATGTCCGGCAACACATGCATATCCGAGTGGCTTTTTTGTCCTTTGAATGACAAGAGAGAGTCCTTCTTTGTTCCTGACGAACGCGCCGACGGAGGTATTGCAGCAGACCTTACGTCCATATCGTCTTGCTTCACGCGATTCCGCGCCCAATCTTTCGATCGTTTCCCTGTTTATTGTCGATGTGTCAGCCATAACTGATTCCCGGTTAATTGTTAACGAAGTCCGACTTTCTGGCGTGTCCGCGACGGTTTCGCGGATTTGTCACTATATGACACGGAATTGTTCGTGTCAATGAATGATTGCCGCGCCTCTTGTGGGTACGGTGATTTTCGTCTATTCTGCAGAGGCATGAAACGGACACATTCCGAAATCAGAAACGGAAACATGAAAGATCAGGCCCACGGCAAACAGTCGGTCACTTTCGCACTCCTGGGCAATACGTTCGTCACCGTGATGAAGACGGCGGTTTTTTTTGTGACCGGCTCAGCGAGTATGTTTGCGGAGGCGACGCACAGTTTTGCGGATACGCTCAACCAGTCGCTCCTGCTGATCGGCATCAAGCGCTCGAAGAAACCGGCGGATGACATTCATGGCTACGGCTACGGCATCGAACGCTTTTTCTGGTCGCTCATATCCGCGTGCGGGATCCTGTTCATCGGCGCCGGCATCACCGTGTATCACTCGATCGATTCTCTCATGCGGCCGGAGCAGTCGCACCCTGCTTTCAGCGTGACGAGTATCGTGATACTGATGGCGGCGCTCGTGATAGAGGGCGCGACCCTGCGGATGGCGCTGAAGGAAATGCAGAAGGGGCGTAAATATTCCAAAAAGATGTTCACGGAGGCGGACCCGGTACTGCTCGCGGTCATCTACGAGGACGGGGCGGCGGTGCTCGGCGTCTTCATCGCGCTTCTCGCGCAATGGATGACTTTTGTCACGGGCAATGCCGGCTATGACGCGGTGGGCGGGATACTGGTCGGCCTGGTATTGGGATTTTTGGCGATCGTCTTGATCATGAAAAACTATCAGTACATCATCGGTAAGCCACTCAACAAGGAGGTTTCACAGAAGATCATACGGAGTCTCCTGAAAGACCCGTGCATAGAGCAGGTGCTTGAGTTCAAGTCCGTCGCGATTGACATCGGGAAATACCGGATATTCACTACGGTCGAATGGAACGGCTCGCCCCTGTACGAGGAGATCTACGAGGCCGGCGACCTGCGGATAGAATACGACGTCATAAAGGACGACTTCAAGGAATTCGCGCGACTGATGTTCCGCACGACGGACCGGATACCTCGGTTGGTCGGTAACCATATCGACAAGGTGGAAAAGCAGATAACGGAAAAGTTCCCACAGATAGCGTATGTGGACATCGAAATCAACTGACGATAGCGACACGCGGGAAACTAGGTTCTGGAAACGATGTCAGTAGCGGCGGTGCCGGCAACATATCCGGTGGTCCAGCAGAGTTGCAGGCTGTATCCGCCGGAGGGTCGGTCGATGTCGAGAATATCTCCGGCGAGAAAAAGATTTGGATAGATCCGTGAACGCATGCGCTTGAAATCGACTTCCTCGGGCGGGACACCGCCGCTGGTCACGATGGCCTTTTCCGGTCCCAAAAGCCCGTCTACGGTCATCATGAGGCCTTTCAGGACGGTCGAGAGTCTGAGTCGTTCGTCCTTCGTCACGCTATGAATCGGCTTTTCCGGATCGATATCCGCACGACGTAGCGCGACCAGGAGAACGAGCGGAGGAATGAATCCGTCCAGGCTATTTTGAATCTGCTTATTTTTCCGCGAGTCGAAGTGCCCCCGGATTTTCCCGTCGAGCTCACCGATATCGGAGTACGGAAAGAGATCAACCGAAAGAAGCACTTCGCCGTTTTGGAGAAGCGAGTCGATTGTGCGACTCATATTGAGTGCGAGGGGACCACTGAGGCCGAAGTGCGTGAAGAGGAGCTTGCCGGTAGACGTCGCCTTCTTTTTCCCGTCCTGAAAAACCGTCAGTCCCGCATCCGAAAAGCTTGTACCCGAAAGTGTGTGTGTCCATGGCTCACGGATACGGATCGGGACCAGCGACGCGCGCGGTTCGTTGATCGTGTGACCGAGGTCGCGCAGGAACCGAAACCCGTCACCGGTCGATCCGGTCTCCGGATGGGAGGTCCCGCCGGTCGTGAGGATATACGAATCCGCCGTGACGATGCTTCCGTCCGCGAGGCGGATTCCGACGATTGTATCGGTCGTTGTCTCGAACCTGTCAATAGGCGCGCTGGTCACGACGGTCACGCTACCGCGTTTCATATATCGTTCCAAAGCGTCGAGGACGGTCTTCGCCTGATCGCTTACCGGGAACACACGGCGTTCCTCCTCGGTCTTCGTCGGCACATCAAGCGCGTGAAAGAAGTCCAGCGTTTCCTGAACGCCGAAGGTCGAAAGCGGGGAGTGCAGGAATTTCGCCACGCCTGGAAACTTCGACAGGAACAGGTTCCGATCGAAGGTCGCATTCGTCAGGTTGCATCGGCCACCACCGGTCAGGAGAAGCTTTCTGCCGAGTGAGTCGTTCTTTTCGAACAGCACGATGCGCGCGCCGCATTCCGCCGCGCGTCCCGCAGCCATCATACCGGCCGGCCCGCCACCGATGACTATGACATCGTATTTTTTCGATGATTTCATATCAGGGACTGATGCTACTGGAAGATTACTGAATCAGTCCACGATAGGGTATTTCGGGAAAGAACGCAATGCCACGGATTGCCTGTTATATTGTTTTCCCATAGAATACGGGTAACGACCGCACCATGACCTACGAGGACAGGATATTTTCCGGAGACGCACTGGATGGGCAGCAATTCACCGGTTGCCGGTTTTTTCGGTGCTCGTTTCCGGAAGCGAGGCTAAGGTTCACGGTTTTTCGGAAGTGCCGGTTCGAGTCCTGCGATTTCTCATCCGTCTCCTGTGACGGGACGGGCTTTTTCGGTTGTGCATTCCCGGAGAGCAAGCTTTCCGATCTGAACCTGTTTCATGTCGGTTTTTCCGGCTGTGATTTTTCCGGAGCCGTGTTGCGCAACTGCATCTTTCAGCGGCTTCAGGGACCGCGGAGTCCGTCACCGAAAAAGTTCGACCTGCGCACGTGCACGTTCCGGGAGACGGACCTGACCGGAAGCATATTCATCTCATGCGACCTGTCCGGTGTAGCCTTCGGCCAGGCGAACCTGGAGCGGGTCTCGTTCGACCGGTGTATACTGAAGAAGGCTGATTTCACCGGAGCGATACTTGATGGCGTCCGGTTCACGGACTGCAGGATCGAAAAGACCGTCCTCGACCTTTCCGGCTTCATCAGCTACGGCCGGTCGAACGGGTTCGAGCTGGAGGGATGAAGCTTCGGGATAAGGAACGAAGGGTAGGGAATCATGAATTTCGAATATGAACGGAATACGCGAATCGATAGTGACACTTGTCGAAAATATCGGTCCGTTTGACGATCTTGAAAAGAAACATCAAGATGACGCGCTCGAATGGATCGGTAGCGGTGCGGAAATATTCCGTATCGCCAAACCGGATATGCCTCCGAAACATCTGGTTTCCTATTTCGTCGTGGTAGACTTGGCACATGGGGCTGTCCTATTGGTCGATCATATCAGCGCCGAGAAGTGGCTGCCGTCCGGCGGCCATGTCGAGTTCGGAGAGAGCCCGAAGGCGACGGTCGGCCGAGAATCCGTCGAGGAACTTGGCATCGAGGCGAAGTTTATATTCGAAAATCCGATATTTATTTCGCAGGCCACGACCGTGGGAAAAAACGCTGGCCATAGGGACGTGAGTCTCTGGTACGTGATATCGGGAAATATCGACGTTCCGATCACGTATGAGGAACGGGAATTCAACGGAGTCAGATGGTTTACGTTCGACGAGGCGCTTGCGACTGACATCTCACGGCTCGATGAACACTTCCATCGGTTCGTATCCAAGCTGAAAACATTGCTATGAACAAAAAACTCATCTTCCTTTTCCTCTTCATCGGGTCCACTGCCGGAAGTTATGTGCCGATGCTGTGGGGTGACGGCATGTTTTCCATGGCGTCGGTACTGTGGAGCACGATAGGGGGCTTCGTGGGAATATATGTCGGATATAAGATCGGGGAACGCTTTGGATGATGGATTCACATATCGTCGTATAGTATTATATGCAGGATGAGCATCTGTTTTTGTGAGTCCGCCATCTGGCGGAGAAACAATCCAGTCGATTCGGCATTGGGAGCATGACGACGGATATTGCAGTCCGGTACATTTTTTCTTATGATAGAGGGGGCACTAATTCGCAATGTTGCACACCGTATGGCTGAGCACTTTCTCGAGGGTAGCGACGAACTTTATCGGATACCAGCCGATGACGGGATTGATCCGGATTCCGATTTCAAGACGCAAAAGGAGACTGACGCGAGTAGGCTGGCATTGAGAGCCGAAGAATTTGAGAAAAAAGAACAGGAGAGGATCGATCAGACTCAAATGGATTTGGAAGAAAAGAGACGGGAGGCTGATGAAATCCTATTATCCGATGTGGCTCAGTATAGGGGAGCGGGGAACCCGAAGCCGTATCGTCAACGATTGGAAGAAGAGGCGAGTGCGGCGCGGAATCGCTTTCGGATCAAATAGACTTTTCGACGATGTCCTTATTGAAGAAGGAAAAGATTGCTTGACAGGATAGTAGAAATGTTCTACAATGTGACCGTAGCGTGAAAGGGTTTTCTGCATCCGTAGAAAACTTTTTTCTTTCCGACGAAAGAGCGGCAACTTAAAAAGGAGCGAGTGAATGCTGGTTCATAAGAGATTTAAGAAGGGGTTTGTCATGTCTGGGTGGAACCTCGGAGGGGAAACGTTTTCAATCCTGGACGTTCTCAAAAAAATTGAGATTTCCATTCCTGCCGATCCGAAAATCGAACGGCGAGCGGTTGATGGGAAAATCATTCTTAAAAATTTCTCGTTTCGGTACGGGACGGAAGACCTCATCTCCTTGCAACCGGTCGATGCCTGCAAGGACGACGGCAAACGTCGTGCGCTCGTGCTGACCGCGGTAGACGGGTGCGATGGGAAAGTGACGATCCTGATCCCTACCAAAGACGAGGGACGATTGATGTTTCTGGTGAGCCTGGCAGATCGGAAGATTTGCATACACAGGGGAACCAGTGGAAGTATGACGATCGACAACTACGCGCTCGTCGCCATGTCGATCGCGAAGGGCGGAACGATCATAATCAAGAAAACAATCGGTTCCGGATTCGTACTTTTGACGTATTCGTTCGACGGTAAGCGACTGACGGAAACGAAAAGTTTTTCTTTTTGATCAGGTTTTCGGTCCGAAAAAGAGTAAGGCTTTCCCTTTGGAAGGCCTTTTTTATTTTATGATTGATGCTGTATATGAAAAAATACCTTGAATAAGCATAAATTTTACTTTTACAGTTGACAGAAAATAAAAAAACGTGTATCGTATCGATTATTCCCGAATCCAAAAAGGAAGGGTCTGTGGGACAGGGAATCGTTCCTTAACAGCGAAGCGATCGGAATCGGATGGCGCAGCGGATATCTTTTTGGAGGTACCTGGCGCGCTGTCCGTATCCGAGATTTTTTTGTAACCAAAAAAACTACCCCAAAATGTTAGTGTTCAAAAAATGTGAAATCATCCAGACAAAGAAGGGTGTAAGAGAATGGTGCTTCTCCCCGGAGGACCTGGTATATTCCCTTAGGAATAGTTCTGGGAAAACCGTTTTCGAGATTGATGTCGTTTGTGAAACGGTTTTGGAAAGACGGGACGATTCAGCCCTTCCAAATCTGAAAGATTTTTCAATTCCTCGTTTGAGTTCAAAATTGGATCAGGAGAGGAAAGAACGTTGTAAGTCGATTACCGTGGATAAGGCAAAGAGAGGAGAAAATTGTCTTGTAATAATTTCCATGGAGTACGGCAGACATGTTCATTGTCGAAAACACGCGACGCCGATTCTTGGAATCGGTCTCGAATCGGGAGTATGCGTCCAAAATCCGCCTATGATCGGGGAAGGGATATGGACGTTCAAGAATCCGACTGAACTTGCGATCATCCTGCGACCAGGCGGTCGTATCGAAATTTTTGGTCCTATGGGGAAAAGGACCTTACGGTACACCGGCCTCAATGAACTCTTGAGGTCATTCTGAACGTAAAAAAGCCCTTCGTCACAACAATGTGATGAAGGGCTTTTCTTATGCGTCTATGCTATAATAGTCTGGAAATCACTGATATACGCCTATGGCACTCATGGTCAGCGTCTCGGGCATCCGAGGCATCGTCGGGGAGGATCTTACGCCGGGCAATCTCGTCTCGTATGCGGCCGCCTTCGCCGAGTGGGTGCGCAAGGGATATGCCGGAGGAGGGAAGCCGAAGATCGTCATCGGCCGCGACACGCGGCCGTCGGGCGGTCCGATCGGAACGCTTCTGGCGCAGGCGCTCGCCCTCTCGGGCATCGATGTGATCGATCTCGGCATCGCCACGACCCCGACGGTCGAGCTTGCCGTTACGGAAGCCGGCGCGAATGCCGGTATCATCGTGACCGCGTCACACAATCCTTTGCAGTGGAATGCGCTCAAACTCCTCAATGCCCGTGGGGAATTCCTCAATCCGGACGAGCTCGCGTCTTTCCTCGCGATTATGGAGTCCGCCGCGTTCGTCCCGGCACGATTCGACGGCATCGGATCGGTCGCGGAAGACAGGACCGCCGATGAGATGCATATCGGCAAGATTCTCGCGCTCCCGTTCGTCGATACGGAAGCGGTCGCGAGACAGGGATTCCGGGTGCTCGTGGATGCGGTCGAAGGGGCGGGATCGGTCATCATTCCCGAGCTCTGTCGGCGGCTCGGTATCACGGATATAGTGACGCTCGATTGCGGCGGGACGGGACTGTTCCCTCGGAACCCCGAACCGATCATCGATAACCTTGGAAAGACGATGGACCGGGTCCGGGAAGCGGAGTGTGATTTCGGCATCATCGTTGATCCTGATGTGGACCGACTCGCGCTCGTCAATGAGGACGGAACGCTCTTCGGCGAGGAATATACCTTGGTTTCCTGCGCGGATTTCTTTCTGAAAAAGAATCCCGGCACGGCCGTGAACAATCTCTCAAGCAGTCGCGCGCTGCGCGATGTGGCGGAAAAGTACGGACAAAAGTGCGTGAGCGCCAAGGTCGGCGAGGCGAATGTCGTTGCGGTGATGAAGGAAGAACGGGCTACGATTGGCGGAGAGGGAAATGGGGGAATCATCCTGCCGGCGCTTCACTACGGTCGCGATGCGCTCGTCGGTGTCGCGTTGTTTACTTCCGCGTTTGCCACGTGGCGCGACGGACGTGCCGATGGCGAGGAGAAGACTCTCTCCGCGTTCCGAAAGACCCTGCCGGAATATTTCATGGCCAAGAACCGGCTCGAGGTATCGATACCGAAGGAAAAGCTGTCCGAATTATTTTCGAAAATTTCGACGGCACATCCCGATGCGGTTGCCGATGTGCGCGACGGTCTCAAACTCGATTTCCCGGAATACTGGGTTCATTTGCGCGCCTCGAATACCGAGCCGATCATCCGCATCTATACCGAGGCAAAGTCCGCCGAAGAGGCGGAACGGGTTGCCGAGGAATTTATGAACGAGATATCGGTCCTGTCGGCCACGTGAGATCCCTTTGGTAACGGTTCAAAATCGCGGTAAACGGATATGGATGAAGGGCGGGCGGACCAGACCCTTGTTTTTTGGTACGGATCGTGGTACAAGGAAAGAGCTTGAATCCGAATCATTCGAAATACTCTGAAGGAAATAACGAAGCATCTCAAAACGACCTATCGAAGAGGAGGAACCAATGATCACCTTTAACAACCGTCCGAGCGTCTGGACCTGTGTGAAAAGGATAGTCTGGGAAACGGTTTGCGAATATTTTTCATCCCTTACCGGATGGGAAAGACCGGGGGTCGGATATGTGAAGAAAAGGCTTCCATGAAGCGGACCTTACGATAAAAAAGGACATGTAACGGCATGTCCTTTTTCATATGAGTCGAGGAAGGGAGGAATAGTGACTATATTGTTGGAATTATCACTTGCTCTGGGCGGTCTTGACGATGCGGACCAGCTCGGCACGGAGCGCGTCGGCCTTCGCCGTCCCACCGAGCTCACGGGCGATGTGCCGGTCGAGCATGAGGAGATTCGCCGACTTAAGGAGACCGATGACCGCGAGCACCTGTTGGATGACGGGGAAACAGTCCGGTTCCCTTTCCATCATAGTCTCGATCTTCCCGAGGCTCGTCTTGGCCTTCCGGATGGCGATGAGGACCTTTTCCTTCTCCGGTCCGGAGGCTGTCTTTTCCACATTCTTCATACGATTCGTTGTGACAGATGAACGGTCGTCGACGGTGGTTGAACGTCCGGGCCTATTCGAAAGAGAGGCACTTGTACGGGCACGATATCACGCATCGGCCGCAGGCAAGGCACTTCTCATGGTCGATCGTCGGAGCGGAGAAGCCGTTCTGACCGATGGCGCCGGCCGGACAGATCCGAATCAGCGGACAGGCGTGGTCCTGCGGACATCTCGATGCATCGACCTTTACGGCGCTACTCATACTCGATAGTTCAATCTTATTATCTATACCTGTGGTATAGGTACACAATAGTAGACAGAAAACCGACTGTCAAGCCAACGGCAACCTGTCGGGCCCAGGCTCCATCGGTCGGTTGTTTTTTATAGCAGGACTCATGTCCGATTTCTCATGCCGACGCAACTAAAAAACATCATCCGTTCCGTACTACGATATAACGTTATATCGTAGTACGGGGCGAGGAGGAGGAAAGTTGGAAAATTGAAAAATATGCGGATTTGCTGGAATATTTGAAGAAAGAAGTAACATAATAATGCGGTCGTCAGATTATGTTACTTGGGAGATGAATGGGATATATGTTTTTACGGTTATGTGCCAATACGCATCCCAGGGTAACTTGTGAGGAATCCTTTCAGGTTCAAGCGGTATCATTGGGTTCAAGCGGTATCGTTGCGGAATCCACATTGAAAGCGGTTGATGCAAAAAATACACATACTGGCGGGCACAGAAGGAGGCCTGGTACATTATTCCGTTTACGGGCTCGTGAAAAAGTGGGCTATTTCAGGTGGTCGCGGAGGTCGATGACCTCGTCTATGCGGATGCGGGCGACGAAGTCGGGGACGTGCGAGACGAAGATCATCGCGCCCTTATAGGCGTCGAGCGCGTCGGCGATGACGGGGATATGGCGGAAATTGATGTGGTTCGTCGGCTCATCGAGGATGAGCAGGTTCGGCCGGCGCAAGAAAAGCTGCGCGAACATGAGGAGGCCCTTCTGGCCCTCGGAGAGCGTCGCGACCGGCTGGCGCAACAGTTCGGCGGGGATGAGGAACCGCGCGGCGGCCTTGTAGATGTCCTCGTGTGTGCCGATATCCATCGCGGATTCAAGCTCGTCGAATGCGGTCTTGTCGAAGTCGAGCGTCGAGAAGTCCTGCCGGTAGTAGCCGACGACCGTACCGGGCGCGATCTCGACGAGCCCGTCGTTTCCCGAGACGATGGTCTCGAGGAGTGTGCTCTTACCGATACCGTTTGGTCCCGCGATGAGGAGGTGCGTATCCTTCTTGAGGGTGAGGTTGATCGGCGAGACCTTCGGCCCGTCGGGTGTCATGACGGAGACGGATTTGATGGTGATGATCGGCCCGACCGAATCGGTCGCGGGAATTTCGAACGAGGAAAGAGTGAGGTCCTCGCGACGGACGTCTACCTTGTTGTCCTCGAGGTCCTGCGCCATGTCGCGCATGCGCTTGGCCACGGAACGGAGCTTACCACCCTTGTTCGCGAAGACGTTCGCCTGGTCCTTCTTCTCCCGGATGGTCTGTTCGAGGCGGGCGTTCTCGCGCTGTTCCTTGGCGATACGGCGACCGATCTCTTCGACGACATCGTAGTACGTGCCGGAATACTGCTCGATCTTGTGCGTGTGGATATCGAGGTAGAGGACGCCGTCTGTGAACGAGTTCAGGAAGTCGGCATCGTGCGAGATGACGATGAGCGTCTTGTGATAGGCCGACAGGAACGCGGTCAGGTGGGCGATACCCTCGTCGTCGAGGTTGTTCGTCGGCTCGTCGAGCAGCAAGACGTCCGGATCCTTGATGAGTGCCGAGGCAAGGAGTAGACGCGCCTGCTGGCCGCCGGAGAATTCGCGGAGCTTGCGGTCGAGGCGCGGGACCGGAAGGTTCACTACGTCGAGGACCTCCTTGATCTTCACGGGAAGTTCCCACTCCTTGCCGGGAAACCCGTCGGCGAAGAATTCCTCGATCGATTCGTTCAGTCGTTCGCGGGGAATGACCTGCCGACCGATGGCGACCGTCGAGTTCGAATCGAGGGAAATACGTCCGCTCTCGGGCTTCTGTTCGCTCATGATGAGGCTGAAGAGGGAACTCTTTCCAGCACCGTTCTGGCCCATCAGGGCGATTTTTGTGCCACCGCGAACGGAAAAATTCACCGCGTCGAGGACGGCTTTCTTGTGTCGGTATTCGAACGATACCTCGCTGAAACGGAGGACGATATTGTCTTTGGCCATGACGTACAAAAAATACCGTTCTGATGTCGAATACGGCTTCGTAGCCAGTATAGGCCAAAAGAGGGGATTTGTCGAGGAACTAAGAAAAATGAAAACATGCGCGCACGCGGAGCGTACCACCGGTGAACCGCATAATACGCGTTCTTTGTTTTGAGTGTGATGCTCGTAAATTTAACATGAGAGGTATTCGATGAACAACGTTAAGAAGACGATTATTCTTATCGTTCTCTCCCTATCGGCCTGCGTCGGTACGGGGAGCTCCACGCAGACATCCGTCAAGACGGCCGACCCTTCGTCCGTTCAGGAACACGTCCCCCAACCGGTGGGACGGGACAGTCTGCACATACGACAAGACGACCTACGAACACGACGCGATTTCAGTATCGTGTCGGATATTCCGAAGGGTTCCGTATCGATTCGCTGCAAGGGCGAGTTTTGGCTGAGTATCGTTCCAGCCGAAGTACGGGACACGAAGGCTTATATGAAAAAACATATCGATGCCTATATCGGTTCGGTGACACGCCGACTTCCGAAATCGGAAAGCGCACGATATACCGTCATCGTTATTATCCTTAACCCGGCTACCAATCGTTGGGAGCCTCTCTATTCCGAACAAATCGGGAACCCGGTGAGTCAGTAGCCTTGCTGTCCGCCACAAAAAACAAGCCGTCACTTCCACAGGGAGAGTGACGGCCTTTTCTTTTCCAGAAAACCGACTTAACGTTATTTCAGTCCGAGCGAGGAAAGAAATTCCTCCTTCTCCTTGCCGGAAATGTTGCGGGAGGCGCCCGGCGCGAGCGTGCCGAGGGTGACGTTCATGATGCGGACACGCTTGAGGGCGATGACCGTTCCGCCGACCGCGGAGAACATGCGGCGGATCTGGTGCTTGCGTCCCTCGGTGATGGTCATGGAAATCGTGTTCGGACCCTTCTTGACGATCGTGCAGGGCTTGGTCGGCCCATCCTCGATGACAATGCCGCGCTCCATCGCCTCGATCATGTCGTTGCGCAGGCGCTCCTGCACCGTGACCAGGTATTCTTTCTGGTGGTCGTATCGGGGCGAGAGCAACCGTTCGGTGATGCGACCGTCGTCGGTCAGGATGATGAGCCCCTCCGACTCCTTGTCGAGCCGGCCGATGGGGTAGACGCCGGGCGTCGGCATCACGTCCGCAATCGCCTTCCCGCCACGTTCCTTTTCGGAATGAGTGAGGATGCCCCGCTTCTTGTGATAGGCGATATAGCGGAAGGTTTTCGGCTTCTGCCCCTTCACGACGACCTCGTCGCCCTGGAGGACCCGGTCGGTCAGGACGGCAACGCGGTTGTTGATGGTCACCTTGCCCTTGACGATGAGTTCCTCGGCGCCACGACGCGTTGCGATGCCTGTCAGCGCGAGGTACCGGTTGATGCGCACGGGGTAGGGGATATCGTCCTTCTTTTTTTGTGGGAAGGTCTTGACGGGGGAAGATGGGATAGGCATGACGGTATGAGCGAGGAGTGCCCTCACTGTATATGATGAATATTTCCGGCGAGTTCTTTCGGTGGGCGCCTACGATATGACGCTGTCGTCGAACTCTTCGATATCGCGCGTCTTCTTGATCGTGAGCGACACGGATTCCTTGTCGGGAAGCTTCGCGGCCTCGACCGCTTTTCGTGCCGGGACGGGGAGTATGGGGAGAATCCCCCGAAGCGCCGTCCCATCAATCTTCCGTATTTCATCCCATTTGTCAAGGGGGGTGAGGATCTCACGGAGCTTGTCCTCGTCGTATTTCCATGTCCGACGGACCGATTTCCCGACGATGCCGGAGGAACCGAAGACACGGTCCACCGCCTTTTCCTCCATGTAGTGCAGGAGCGTTTCCTGAAGTCCGGCAAAGCGGGCCTTGTCGCTCTTCATCCTGTCCCGGAGTGCGAGGATCTCCTCGATCGAAGCCTGCGCTGTCTCGTCCTCGACCGCTTTTTCCTCGAGGAATTTGTGCTTCCAGAAGGGGCAGAGCCGTTGGTACCCACAGTAATCGCACAGCGGCGTGAGGATAGGTTCGAATTCTCCGGCATCGATATGGGCGATAGTCTCGAGAAACTGTGAATCGAGGGCGTCGAGCTGCTCACGGGTGCGCGTCGAGGAAAGTTTCACGCCATGACGGAGGTAGTACAGACTGACGGTGATCCGGTCGAGGTGTTCCGTCTCCTTCGGGTAGCGGCCAAGGAACGCCCGGAGGTAGATCGAGAGCTGGAGATCGTTATCGACCTTCTCCTGTGAGGGCATCTTGCGCGCGGTCTTGTAGTCGATGATTTCGAAGCCGTCCGGCGTCGCGTCGATGCGGTCGATCGTGCCGGCGATGATATGTCGGCCCGTCTCCTCGTTTCCGATTTCGAGGGCGAAGCGACTTTCGAGGTCGACGATGGTGAAGTCATTCGGATCGTTTTTGTGGTAATAGTCCGAGATGATTTTCACGCCCTGTGAAAACGCGGTGCGCTCCGTGACCTCGTCGTCGTAGAGGTCGCTGTTCCAGATCTGGGAGAACTGATTGAGCGCCGCATCGAGCGAGGGTTGCGTGGGTCCCGGCGTATGAATATAGCGGAGAACGGAGTGGATAATCGTCCCGAAGACCTGTTCTTTGGACTTCGGTTCCTTTATCCGGTCGACATACTGGAACCGGTATTTGAGCGGACAATTTTTGTAGGCCTCGAGGCCGGAGTAAGAGATACGCATAGGAAGGAGTTTAACAATCGACCCGCTGCGCTTCCGTCTTACGGAGTGAGCGGACCCCGCTCGCCAAGACGAACGGACAGGAGACCGGATAATAATGAATCAGCCGTATTCTCATTTCCTATTGTAGCAGAAAATGCCGCTCACATGAGTTTGACATGATATAGTAAACGTGTCTTTATATTGATTTCTTGATTTCAGCGGGGGAGGGAGTGTATTTGAAAAGCGATGGCAGAGGGCGAGGCATCGGCATGTCAGTCTTGGTGATCGGAGGAAAGATCGTCCTGGGCATAGATTCTTCATCGGGGAGCGACCGTCATCGTGTGTTTATTTTTCAAAACGGTTATTTATATTTTGCTTTTTATAAGCCTCTTTTGTATTTATAATATGTCGCATTATGTAACTTATGCGACATGATATAGTAAAAAGAATCATAAACAAGATATCACGAAGTGACACCGGGGTTCCCGCACAAACGCTCCTGTCTGATTTTCCATTATCCTTATAGAAGAGACTATGTTTATCATCCTTATTCGGTTCATATTACCCCGCATCCGGCTCCGTATGCGATGTCGTTATCATTCATCACGACGGGTATTCGATGTGGAATACGAAGGTGATTCGGATCAGTCGGCCTCTGCGGCGTGTACCGGTCGCTCGACATAGTGTTGATCCGACATTTCTTATCGAATGTTCCATCACGCCAGGAACACACTTCTCCACAATGCGCGAGGACCGTTTGTGCTGGCCAAGGTGGTACCTGATGTACCCTGGATATGGTTGGTGTTTTAAAATTTCGTAATCCTAAAAGACGACCAGTCGGCATGAATCGATAATGAGGACGAAGTGAGTGGCATGCGGTGGTACCTGATGTACCCCCTTCGGGGTCGAATTTCTGATTTCGTAAAGCAGACAATGAGTATCCCCTTCCATTTTTCAAAAAATATTCGCACGGGATACATGGGCCGGAATTTTTCGGCGGACCGTTCATGGATGCGTGATATTCGGGAAAGGACGCCGAACTTTCTCGAAATGAACGTCCTATGGTGGTACCTGATGTACCCTTTATACGGTCGAATCTTTGATCTTTCAAAACGGACATGGAACATCTCATCCGTTTTACACCTCATGCCCTCCCCTCCTGTTTTTGAAAAGCGGCAAGGGGAGTGCGTCGTATTCTAAAATCATGAAACGGACAGTTTCCGGTGGTACCTGATGTACCCCTATGATATCGGATTTCTGATTTCTTCTTTTAAAGACAGACCGATGTCCGGCTTTTCGGACATTCGTATCGGATGCGTCGATCATTCATTTCAAGAGTCTCGGAGCGGAAGAAAATCCTCCAGTCTTCGGTCCGGAAGAAAGTGGTTTCATGGAGGTTCCCGTGGTCGGCAAAGAAGAGCTTATCGGCTTGGGGCCGGACTGCCGTTGTGGTGACTGATTCGGATGATGCGATACGTAGGACTTTCCGAAGGACTGTTCGGCCACCTGCCGATTCTGAACGGAAGGGGACGCCGAGAACGGAACCAGGCCTTTCATCGGAGCAGAGGCTTGAGATGATACTTGTCGATCTTTCGCGCTATTCGATCCCGTCACATATTTCCCAGTCCGATGTGCCTTGTAAATCTCCCGCATCTGCTGACGCTTGAATGACGCGGTTGATTTCGATGTCTTGAGCATCGATTTCTCGGTCCTGATGGCTTCCGACCGAGTCAACTCCCCTCTCTCCTCCATTTTCTTGATAATACCGGTAGCATCCTTCTCGGTCAGCCCGAAGAAATCCCCTGTTCTTGAATGAAGCTTGCCACCACCCGCCTCATAGAGTTCTTTTCCGAGCTTCATCCGTTCGGAATATTTGAGAGTGGCTGCCAATTCGGGAGTCTTTTTCAGGAACGCGTCCGCGACACGGTATTCTTTCCCGTTTTTTCCAAGATTTTTTACATCCTTCCACTGAAGGATCGTCCCGTCCCGATTCGGTCTTTTCCCGAGAACGTATACGCTCATAAGGTATATACGGTATGGTTATCCGAACAGCCTGTCCATAATAGTCCTCGGCTTGGCGGCCGAAGCACCCGCCTCTTCTGTTTCGATAGTCTCGACATCCGCGGCTTCCATCTCATGGACGGGCTTCGGCTCTTTCACGAGCTCCGGCTCCTTCTCTTTTTCTTCGGGCGTTTCCGGATAGGTGAAGTATTTCGGATCGCGGTTTTCCGTCAATAACGCATCGGCGATGCGTTCGACACTCCCCTTCGAAAGCCGGGAATTCTTCTCGGCATAGAGTTCGCCGAGGACGGCGCGAAGCGTGTCTGAATCGAGTTTCCCACGTTCGCCGACATGCGATCGGATGCTCTCGAAAAACGCTTCCTGTCTCGGCTTGTCGAGCAGGACGGAGGCGATTTTCGGATTCTTCATGAGCTCGACCATCGCGGGACTGGTCGAACATTTTTTCGACGGGCTCCCCTGGAAGAATTCCTTGTCGAGAATGACCGTATTCCTCATATATGATTATTCCGAATGATTATGGGATTTTGACGCGTGCCCGGAGACGGCCGTTACAGCCAGTTCAGAGGATTATCGCTCTTTCCAATCGGGATGGAGACGCCTTTTACGCTCGAGGAGTTGACAACCTGGAACGAATCGGTGGAGAAGACGGAAAAATGAAGATGCGAGGCAGTCGAAAATCCGGTATTTCCCATAAGACCGATCTTATCGCCTCGCTTAATAGTCTGCCCTTTCTTCACGGTCTGGGACGAGAGGTGTCCATAGAGAGTCGTAACATCCCCATGGTCGATCGCGATCCATTTTCCGTAGGCGTAATTCCCACAGTTTCCGACACCGACCACCTTGCCGGCGGCGGCGGCAAAGATCGGCGTCCCGACTTTGTTTCCGAAGTCGAACCCATTGTGTCCGAGCGGCTTCCCATCGCTGTCCGTCCCATACGGATAGTGGCCGTTTATCTTGGTTTTCGCGAAGCTGGTCAGCCCGTATCCCTGAGTGATGATGTGGTCTGATACCGGATAGGCGAGGTAGCCCTTGTCCGCCGACGGAAAGGTACCGTCCATCAGACCGGCTTCCAAGGCGCCGATTTCGTCCGCGATCTGTGCCCGCTGCTGTTGCAATGAATCCACGAGTGACGAGTACCGTGTCTGCTCGTTCTGCGTTTTCACGAGAAGCGCCGCTTTGTTCGTTTGTGCCGTTTTCAGCTCATCGTTCTTCTGTCCGAGTTGCGCCTTTAACGTATCGACTTCGCCTTTCTTTTGCACGAGCACCTGTTGCTCCCCTTCCAGGGCCTTTTTCGTTGTCGCCATATCCTGCAAGATGCCGGTAATCCGCGCATTGGTCTCACTCATCCAGTCGTCGCGATTCATGAGAAAGTCGAGATCATTCCCTGTCGAGGCAAGGAGGATCGCAGAGCCGTCGTCTACGAGAGAAGAGGAAGTTCGTATAAGTTCGGAAAGAATCTGACGCTCCTGTATTATGATGCGCTCCTTCTCCGTGATGTTCGTTTGGACATCCTGGAGCCCCTGCGAAAGGTCTGCTACTTGCTGTTCCGTTTGGCGAATCTCGATCTCGAGCTTTGCCGCCTGAGCAGTAAGCACGTCGAGCTGGTCGGAGAGCGTCGCCCCCTGGACCTTTTTCAGATCGACGATTTTCTGATAGGCTTTGATCTTGGCCTTGATTTCGTCGAGTTGATTCTGCCGGTCATCGATAGCCTGTTGTTGGTCGGCACTAAGGTTGACGATACTGTCACCGTGCGCACGCGAAACAAAAACAGATCCGGTGGTGATGATGCACCCGATAATGCCGAGACTGAAAAGATGCCTTGATTTTCGTTTTGAGGTTTTCACCCCGGAATTATAGCATGAATCCGGAGCGGAGGTAAGCAGACGGTCGATCGTAGCCTTCAACTTGAAAAGCTAGGCCTCCGATCGGAGGCCTAGCTTTTTTAACCAAACGGTGTTTACGTTGATGTGGTATCAGTATCAGTTCATGAAATCCCGATCACGGGAAAGTCGGGCCTTCCAAGCCATGAAATTGGTATACAGGAACAGGATGATCATGATGACGAGAAGCGAGACGCGCCGATCCTGCTCAATGGCGACGTTTCGGGCAAATAGGTATGTCGCGGGAAACGCGACAAGCGGGAAGAGGACATCGGATATCCGGTTCCGGACGCTTTCGACGATCCCTTGACGGTATTCGAACAGTTCCCATAAGAGGGCGAGTGCGAGAGTCGAAAGAAAGGCGGTCCCGGCGGTGATTGAAAAGACGATCGCGACCAGAGCCGTCACCGCACCGAACAAAAAATGCGGGATTGACCAGAAATCGACCAGGTCTTTCAGGAAAGGAAGTGTTTTTCTCTTCATGCTTCGTGTCATTCTTTTTTTGATTCAGACTCGAGCGCTTGTCTGTCTTATCCTATGGCGCCAAGTGCCGACTCTATCCTGCTTCGGGTCGCGTCCTTGCCGATGACCCAGGCAATGTCTTGGGGTGGTGGCGACTGTTTGGCGCCGGAAAGTGCGACGCGGAGTGGCCAGAGGAAATCGCCACGTTTCTCACCGGCTGCCTCGAGAAGGATTTCACCAAGCCGTTCACGAGTCCAGTCCGCGTCGGATACTCCTTCGAGCAACACCCTCGCTTTCCCGAGGACCTCGCGGGTCGCTTCGGAAGTATTCCCCTTCCATGGAAGTAGCGCCGGATCGATGACGGGATCGACGAAGAGGAACGGATGCTCGTCTCCGATGCCGGCAAGTGTCGTGAGTCGCTCCTGGCCGACAGCGACGACGCGCCGTATATATTCGTCCGTCTTTCGCTCGTCCGCTGCGCCGATACAGAAATCCTTGCCAAGAAGGAACGGCTTGACCTGCTTGGTCAGTTCATCGACGGATAACACCTTGATATACTGCGCGTTCAGCCAGTCAAGCTTGCGTATGTCAAACACGGCACCGGACTTATTGACTTGCGAAAAATCGAATGCATCGGACAACTCGGACAGCGTGAAGATCTCCTTTGTGCTCCCCTGCCCAGGATTCCACCCGAGCAACGCGACGAAGTTGATGAGTGCCTCGGGCAGATACCCCTTCGCGAGATAGTCCTCGACGGCGACATCGCCCTGGCGCTTGGAAAGCTTGCTCTTGTCGGGATTGAGGAGGAGTGGGAGGTGAGCGAAGATCGGTATATCCCACCCGAACGCCTCGTACAAAAGAACGTGCTTCGGTGTGCTCGGGAGCCACTCCTCACCACGGATGACGTGTGTCACTTCCATAAGCCTATCGTCCACGACGCTTGCGAGGTGATAGGTCGGGTACCCGTCGGTCTTCACGAGAATCTGATCATCGACATTTTTCGCATTGATACGCACGTCGCCACGTACGAGATCATGGAATACGATGTCACCACGGTCCTCCGGCACATTGAGCCGTATGACGGACGGTTCGCCGGCAGTCATACGCCGTGCGACTTCCTCGTCGGACAGGGAGAGGCAGAGCTTGTCGTACTTCGGCGCCTCGTGATCTACCGTCTGCTTCTCACGCAATATGTCGAGCCGTTCACGGGAACAGAAACAGCGGTATGCATGTTTTGATTCGACGAGCTGTTCAGCGTACTCGGCGTAGATCGGCAGGCGCTCGGACTGGATATACGGACCGTGTGACCCGACCTCGGACACGCCCGGATAGGTTTCCGAGTGACGGGATGCCTCACGCGCCGATGCGTGCGGATCGTCCAGGAGAAAGACGCCCTCGTCCGGAACGACCGACATACCCTCGAGACTCCGCACCAGTCCCTCAAGCGCGCCCGAAACGAAACGGTCCCGGTCCGTGTCCTCGATTCGAAGGATGAACGTGCCCGCGTTTCTTTTCGCGAAGAGGTAGTTATAGAGCGCCGTGCGGAGACCGCCGACATGCAGTGAGCCGGTCGGCGACGGGGCGAATCGGACTCGGATGGGGCTTATCATAAAACAAGATAACAGAGAGCGATTAACAGGGAACGACAGACAGATTACAGTGAACAGATAACAGTATACGATTAACTAAAAACTTTATTCGGGCATGTGTTCATGCTCCTTGTTATCTGTTAACTGTTTCCTGTCCTTCATCCTATCAGAAAGGCATAAAAAAGGGAAAACAACGGTCGAAGTCCATATCCGACCGACACGGGAAGGCTGTATCACGAGCCGGAACAGCCATTCAAGCCCGAGCGAGCGCATCCACCTGGGTGCCCGTTTCCTCTTACCGGTCAGGAAATCGAATGACCCGCCCACACCCATGACGAGCCGGATATTTCCGGGTCGCGCACGGAGCGACTCGACAAAGAGCTCCTGTTCCGGCGCCCCAAAATTGCAGAGTACGATCGAGGCATCCCGGACTCCTTCCGGAACCGTATCGGATTCCGGATCGATATCCGCGCCATCGAGAACGATAGTTGGATACGTCGCCATTACGGCTTCACGAACATCCATATACCAGGAAAGGCCATCTTTCCTGGTTGCAAGAAACACCGAGGCACCGGTGCGTTCGCCTTCCGACAAAATGAAGCGCATCAAATCCGCGCCCGGATATCTCGAAACGCCAAAGCCCGAGAGAAGCCCCGCCAAAACGATTCCCGATCCGTCCGCAACGCGTATATCGGCCGAACGCAATACGTCCGCGAACGCCGTATCGCGATACGCGCACACGAGGAACTCCGGATTGATCGTCGCGATACGAACAAAAGACTCACCGCCAAGACACTCGATGATAACCCGTTCCAGCTCGACTTGAGAGCGGCTATCAATCGGAATTCCTAATACTTCGTTCCGAGATCTTTCGCTCATAGTCTCTTGTGGGGCATCTATCGGAATAATGACCTCGTATCTCTTTCTGTATCCGTATTCGTTTCCGACTCTATGCTGACTGTTTTCATTGTTATCTGTCCTCCGACATCAGCCGAGCGGGAATTCGTCCATCGTCAGGTACTGTCGCTTCGCCCCGGCGCCGATGCTCTCGTACAGAATAATGGATGAGACTGGTTCCGAAACGGAGACGGGCTGTGGAAATATTGCGTGCTTCTCTTGTTTAAGCGCGGAAAATTCCTGCCGTTTGACTTTGGCAAGTGTCACATACGGGCGGAAGCGCTTCCCATCCACCGTCTTTCCGGAAAGCTCGCGCTCGAGTGCGTTCCGAAGCGTCAGAAGCGGTTCGCTCTCCTCGCCGACAAGACGGAGCGACTTCGCCGGACCATCTTCGGGAGCCGTCGTGATGGACAAGAAGGTGATGTCGAACGGTTCGATCTTGGAACAGACTTCGCTTGCGGCCTCCGCCATCCACACGGCGTTTTCATCCGTCACGAATCCGAGGAACAAGACCGGCACGAACAGATTTTCCGGCCGCTCCCAATATACCGGCAAATCACCCCATCTCGCGACGGTCTGCGTAAGCCGGGTCTTTACCTGTCCCGATATCGGGATGCCGAGATAGAGTTTCCGTTCATCCATAAGGTCACTGGTACGTATGAAAGAAAGGGTAGCAGGAAAAGGACAAAATGAGCAAGAATAATCTCCTATGGAACGAGGGATATCGTCTACAAGACGATGAAAAGCTGAGGTTTCTCAAAAGATGGGTCTGACAATCCGAATCAGAATCACTTATGTCACACGCGATGAAGCGAGGTATCGCCGCATGGCGAGCAGGATGATCGAGGCAATGATTATTCCGGACGAAATACCGTTCATACTCTATTGTGCTGAAAGCGTCGTGCTTCCGTCCGTACGGAGCTCGATCGGGACATCGCGGAAGGAGATCGCTTTCGATACCGGGTCGACGGTCATGGAAACGAGGAGGCCACGTCTCGTGTCGTCACGCTGGTACTGGTCGAAAATGAAATTCCCGAGGGAATAGTAGACGGTCTTCCCGGCATAAGTCTCTTTCTCCTGCGCGATATGCGGATGTGAGCCGATAATCGCATCGCATCCGGCATCGATGAATGCGTGTGCAAGTGCTCGGACATCGTCGCGGACCGGAAGGTATTCCGAGCCCCAGTGCGCATAGAGGATCACAATATCAGACGAAGCTTTCGCTTTTGCTATATCGTCGAAGGTATGACGTTTTCCATCCGAAGCAAACTCGTCGTAACTCACGAAGGCAATTTTGGTTCCGCGAACATCTTGAATCAAGATACGATCTTCACTCGTCGGATCACCAAAATATGCGACCTTAGCCTCATTAAGATAGTTCCTGGTCTGTGTGACCCCATCCTCTTCCTGATTCAGGATATGGTTGTTCCCGAGATTCACCGGGCCGATCCCCTCCAGGGCGAGCGTCTTTGCCCAGCTTGGGTCGAAACTGAAGACGTAGTTGTCGTGCGAACCGATCACCGAGGTCATGCTGACCGACGGTTGGTCGGTGATCGGCCCCTCAAGATTCGCGACCGTCAGGTCATGCGATTTGAGCTCGTCGCGCACGCCGTCGAAGACGAAACCGTTCCCCCGTTTCATCGCCTTCTCCCGTATCCACCGGTCGAACATCATGTCCCCGCCGAAGAGGATCCGGATCGGCGTCGTATACGTTCCCGTAATCGTCGAAGGGACGGGAGCGGATTCTTTCGCTTGTGGCACGAAATAGGAAATCATGACCGCGATGACGATCAGGAGTACTGCCGACGCGATAACCGGGATCGCTATTCGAGGCATATTCATACTCCCTGTATCATGAGCATATATGCAAGATACAGAAATGTGAGGTTTTGCAACATCAAAAGAGGTATGCCGACGATGAAATACCACTTCCGCGTCTTGTGCCGGAAGACGAACATCCCCACATAGACACCGACACTCCCGAACGCGGTCGCCAAAAAAAAGAGCATCCCTTCCGATATCCGTTCCGCTCCGTTTGTACGCGACTTGTTCTTGTCGACGAGCATCGCCAAAAACGCCCCAAGATTGATAAGTATGAACAGGATAATGAGTACAGTTGGTACGTCGGTCATATTTCTTTATTTACAATATTCTCATTTTCCCACTTCAGTCGGAAAAATACCAGCATTCGGACAAAACAAGCCAAAAAACGGCTTATAAATAGATTCCTTCGAGTGTTTGTATATTGATCCTCTTCTTATATTGTATCAGGTATACTCTTTTCCATTCGCTTTGTCTTTCGGTATATTTTCGTATATAATAAGATTGCAGCAAAATTACATGAGTCAATAATATGAAAAACGTCACCAAGAGACAAAAGCAGATACTTGACTTCATTCAGGAATACATCACGGCGAATGGCATATCCCCAACTATCGACGAGATCAGAAAGGAATTAAGGCTCCGATCAAATTCAACAATTCATCAGCATATAGCAATGCTGAAAGGAAAAGGCCTTCTAGAAAAAAATACCGGGTTGGCAAGAGGAATAATACCAAAGAAGGTTCCAGGATTTACCGTTGGCATACCGATAATCGGAAAGATAACCGCTGGACAACCGATAGAAGCGATCGAAACCGAGTGGGAACTCATCCAGGTTCCAAGGGAGGGGTTAAAAAATCCAAAGGACTACTATGCTCTCCATGTTTCAGGAAACAGTATGATTGATGAAGGCATTTTTGATGGTGACATTGTCGTTATCAAGCGACAGTCTGTTGCAGAAAATGGCCAAACGGTTGTCGCAATAATAGATGACAACGAGGCGACATTAAAGAAAATCTATAGGGAAAAATCAAGATTTCGACTAGAGCCACGAAATCAGATGCTATTGCCTTTTTATAGAAAAGAAGTGGAAATCCGAGGAGTTGTCGTACAAATAATCAGAAACATTTCCCAACAAAAAAATATTGATACGCCTTCAAAAAAGAAATCGTGCAAATTTCGGACCCTTGATCTATTCGCTGGAATCGGTGGCATTCGGATCGGATTTGAAAAAGCCGGATTTGAAACGGTATTCGCCAATGATTTCGAACCGCATTGCAAAGAAACGTACGATTTGAACTTCAAGAGATCAAAACTTATCGTTGAAGATATTCGGAAAATAGGGATCGCTGATCTCCCAGAATTCGACTTTCTCCTCGGAGGATTTCCTTGTCAGGCATTTTCAATCGCGGGATACCGAAAAGGCTTTCAAGACGAAAAAGGTCGCGGAAATTTATTTTTTGATGTGGCTAGGATAATCGACGCCAGAAAACCGACCGGCTTTCTTCTTGAAAACGTGAAAAATCTCAAAAGTCACGACGACGGGAAAACATTTAAGATTATCGAACGGACTTTGCTGGATCTTGGCTATCACATCAAGGTCAAGGTGTTAAACAGTATGGAATACGGAAACGTTCCGCAAAACAGAGAGCGGATTTACATCGTCGGATTTAAAGATAAGGATTATTGTGATAAATTCTCTTTTCCTGAGCCAAAAAAACTATCCGTTAAAATAACCGATTTGCTCGAAAAGAACGTGCCTGAAAAATATTACTATAACGGAAAACCACTTTTTGAAAAATTGAAGGGTTTTGTAAAAGAAGAGGGCCGGGTGTATCAATGGCGAAGACAGTATGTCCGAGAAAACAAAAAAGGTGTTTGCCCCACACTGACCGCCAATATGGGAATGGGTGGCCACAATGTCCCTATCGTTAAGGATAAAAAAGGAATCAGAAAAATCACGCCCCTTGAATGTGCCAGACTTCAAGGATTCCCACTAAACTATAAGCTCCCGAAGATAGCAGATTCGGCTCTTTATAAGCAATTTGGAAATTCTGTCACGGCAACCGTCATTGAGGCAATCGCGAAACAGATGATGAAAGCCGTAAAAAACACTTGATAGTGATTAATCTTCGGGTTCCTCTTTAGAAGTCTGATTTTCGCCAGTAAATCTTTCAAATGATCCGATCTTTGTAAAATCAATATCGTATTTTCCCTCTTCGTTCTTGTATAATACGACCGAGTCAAGGCCGATTCGGCGAAGTTTGTCATATGTGAGCAATTCCCGTTCTTTGAGGTTGAGAACATCCCGTAGCAACCAATTCCCAAGAGCGGAATTCGGATTGCTCATAAGCGCCTTCGAACCGTCTTGGCATACTTTTGCACTCATTTCTGAACCGTTCGGAAGCAATAATATGAAGGGTATATCCCGTGGTGGAAAAAATCCAGGAAACTTGTCGTGAATCCACGAGGGAATCCTAATATAGACTTCGTCTGATACTCGGGCACGACCACCGGCATTCCATTGATTCAGACCGCTTTTCTCCGGCACCAGCTTCTCTCCTCCTTTCATTGAATACAACGGTAAATAGACATACTCACGAAGCCTTGACTCCGATTGAACCAATCCGTCTTTTGTTTTTCCGAACAATTCAGCTAAGACGTCGAAAGGATTCTCTAAAATTTCAACGGGGAAATCATATAGAATGGATGCGGTGGAAAATCGCTTATAGAGCGTACTCTTCGTCACGTTGAAAGCGTATTCATTCAATCCATCTTCAAAAGAAATGACGTTTTTTGAGGATTGCCGTATATCTCGCATCGCATCCAACTGTACCGCATGCATCGGGGTTTCATACACGAGTATCCCCTTCTCTTTTCGCGTTACGCAATGATAAATCATTTCATCCAATCCAAATATCCGTTTTGTCGTCTCCAACCGTTCATTTCTCAATTCCGCGACCTTTCGCAACTTTTCTTCACCGCTAAGATCCCTGAATAACGAGTGTTCACTATTAAATTCCGCTATTTTCTGTAGCGTCGAACCATTTTTCTCAAGAAACGTCTTTATGCCTATACCTAAACCAGCTTTTGAAGCATCGGCAGAGCAGTCCGTTCGTGAAAGATTTTCAGCATTAAAGGATTTACAGAAAAGATTTTCCGCTATCCGATATTGAATATATGGCTCATTGCTTTCGGAGAAAAGACGAGAAAGGGCACCTACTGTTTTCAGCATTTTCAAATAATACTGAATTTTTTCATCATCCTGTGTATTGAGAAACATACGTCTCACTTGATAAGTTGATTTCTATTTCTATTTTCCCACCAAAAGAAGGGCTTGTAAAGGGGAAATTTCCGAGTGTTTTTATGTTCGATCTTCTGCCGACCATGAACGACGGTCGTGTCAATATCGCGTTTCTCATTACGAAAGGCTATACTGGGGCCATGAAACGGGATACGATCTATTTCTGTGATGTGGCGCCGGTCGTGCCGATTCCTTTGGGGAACCGACAGGCATTTTCGTACCTTTCGGAAGCATCCATCCCGCGCGGGTCGCTCGTCTGGATCCCTTTCGGACCGCGAACAATAAAGGGTGTGGTCCTAAATTGTTCAGAGGTTGCACGAGCCGAGCGGTCGAGCGGACGTTTCAAATATATAAAGTCGATCATCCGTGAATCATTCCTGACGGACGGACAAATGACCCTTGCCGAATCCGTTTCCAAGGAATGTCTGACGCCGCTTGGCAAGACCCTGCGACACTTCCTGCCGGCAATCGTCAAGGAGCGCGAGAAGAAAGAATCGGCAATGCCGGAAAAGTCGAAGGTGTGGCGCCTGACGGAAGACGAGCGCGAGGCTGTCGCGACCATGATAGACCCGTCGGACACGAAGCCGTTCTTTCTGGAGGCGGATATCGAGATGTCGCTCCGTATCGTCGTCGGCGCGAAAAAATCGCTCGGAAAAAAGGCGCAAGTCCTGATTCTCGTGCCGGAAATCATTTCCATTCCGTTCGCGGAACAATTCCTGCTTGAGCGGTTCGGCATCGAACGGGTCGCCACACTCCACAGCGCACTCGCCGAAGGAGCGTACTTTTCCGCATGGGAACGCATCCGTTCCGGCACCGCGGACGTCATCCTCGGGACGCGACAGGCGCTCTTCGCCCCGTTTGGGCACCTCGGCCTCGTGGCGATGCTCGAGGAAGCCGAGACGGTTGGCTACAAACAATGGGACATGAGTCCGCGCTACGACGCCCGCCGGGTCGCTATGACACTTTCCGAGCTACATGGCGGAGCCACGCTACTTCTTGCCGGATCGGTCCAGGGGCTCGATACGGCCCTGCGCGAGCGCCTGGGCGAGGTACGAGTGCTTCACATCGGTGATGGGGCACCGATGCCTCTTGCGCCGGTTTCCATGATAGACATGCGTAAGGAACGATGGAAGAAAAACTATTCTCTCTTTTCCGAGGACTTACGAAGCATAATCGCGGAAGCGCGACGCTCCGGAAAGAAAGTCCTCCTGATCGCGAACCGTGGCGGACTGGATTCCTTTTCCGTCTGTGTCTCGTGTAAGGAAGTCCCCCGCTGCCCGGACTGTGACCGAGCCCTTCGTTCGACACGGGAAGGGAATTTCCGTTGCCCAGCCTGTCCATACAAGACGAAATCGTTTCCACGTTGTGCGAAATGCGGTTCGCTCGAATTCAAAAATATCGGATCCGGAACCGAGAAAATCGAACGCGAGGCGGCACGAGCATTCGGTAGCGGCTCACTCGTTCGGATCGACGAGACCATGTTCCGGAAGGCGGACAAAATAAAGCCGTATCAGTCCGTACTGTCGGCCGGCATCCTCGTCGGAACCCCGTCCGTTCTCAATATCGGAAATTTGCCGGATACGGCGATAATTGCTATCATGGATGCGGATAATTTCCTTTCGTTCCCGGACTTTCAGGCCGACGAACGGTTCCTCCGGATGGTTGCGAGAGCGACCTTCATGGCGGGTCCGTCGGGTCGCGTTCTGATACAGGCGTTCCGTCCCGAACGGGAGGCACTCACGCATATCGCGGACCGCTCCGTCGCCTCGCTCTTGGAAAAGGCAGCCCGAGATCGGGAGGCCCTACGATATCCTCCGTACTCCCGGGTGTTCCGTATCGCATTCCGTGACCGGACCGAGAAAGAGGCCGAGACACTCGCTTCGGAAGCGCATACGCGATTGACCGAGGCTATCGGCATTTCGAAGACGATACGCGTTTCTCCCGCGATGAAGCCACTCATCTCAAAAGTCCGTGGTCGATATGAGCGGATCATTCTCGTAACGGGACCACGAGACAAACCATTCCCGGAGGCGCTTGAAAAAATACTTCTTTCCCTACCGAAAGCCTGGACATTCGATCCGGATCCACTTTCCCTCCTCTGATATATCCCTTTTTTTTCCGATTTTCCCGCATATGATCGACGTGATCACCCTTACAGGCCCCGGACACGATGTCCTTCGCCGACAGACGACGAAAGTCGCCGACCCGACCGCACCCGATATGCGCGCGCTCGTTTCCGAGATGATCGAAACGATGCGTACGGCCGATGGAGTCGGGCTTGCGGCACCACAGGTCGGTCGTTCCATACAACTCTTCATCATCGAGACGGAAGGCCGGATTTCGGTCTTCTTCAATCCACGCATCGTTTCTCATTCCGAAGAAACTGCCGTTTCCGAGGAGGGTTGCCTCAGTGTTCCGGGAGAATTTTATATGATCGAACGGCCGCGCGGGATAACGATGGAATATGAGGATACGGAAGGAAAAAAATGCCGAGTGGACGCGGAAGGATTTCTTGCCGTCGTCTTGCAGCATGAGTATGATCACCTTGATGGGATCCTTATCGTCGACCGTTCCCATAAATAAAAAATAACCGCACCGTTATGGTTTTCGACATCGCCTATAAAAAGGTTTCGGAAGCGGATACGACAGATACGACCATGCCGACAGTTCCGGTCGTGTCGAAGGAGCCGGCCACACCGGTCGGAGAAGCGCCTCAGGTCAGAGTCGTGTTCATGGGCACGCCGGATTTCTCGAAAGACATACTCGCCGGACTGACCGACGCCGGCTATCACGTCGTAGCGGTCTATACCCGACCCGACAAGCCGGTCGGCCGGAAGCAGTCCATAGCGACATCCCCCGTCAAACGATTCGCCCTCGAACACGAGATTCCTGTCGAACAGCCGTCCCGTTTCGACCACGAAACGATCAAAACACTGAAGGCGTACCGGCCCGACCTGATCATCGTCGCGGCGTATGGCCGTATCCTCCCGCCAGACGTGCTCGCGATTCCGGGCTTCGGGTGCCTGAACGTCCATGCGTCACTCCTCCCGCGCTGGCGTGGCGCCTCACCCGTCCAGAATGTCTTTCTGTCCGGCGATACCGAGACGGGTGTCTCTATCATGCTTATGGATGCCGGTATGGATACCGGCCCGGTCTTCGTACAGGAGGCGTTTCCTATCGGTCCCGATGATACCCGGGAGTCGTTGCTTTCCCGTATGACAGCCGACGGCATACGATTATTGAAAGGTGTCATTCCGCAATGGATCGAGAAACGTATCGAGCCGAAGGAGCAAGATGGGTCGAAGGCAACCCTGTGCGAACTGATTGAGCGTGAGGATGGACGACTCTTTTGGAACGAGACCGCCGAGACATTATGGAACCGGTATCGGGGTCTTCATCCGTGGCCAGGCATCTTCACGTTTTGGAAACGCGAGGACGGCCTGCTCCGTTTGAAGCTGGTTCGTATCTCGGCACAAAGGACAGAGCCTTCCGTGAAACACGGATATGGAGAAGTGTTCGAGGTCGGCGAAAAGATCGCCATCCAAACCGGCGAAGGACTCATCTTCGTCGAAGAGATACAGCCCGAAGGGAAGGGTGTCATGTCGATACGGGACTTCCTCAATGGCCGACCGGATTTCATCGGTGCCATATTGGGTTGATCCGACATAAAAAAATAAAACGTCGCGCTATGGAACGAAACATGTTTTCAAGACAGGACACCGTCGCGGTCGCGGTCGGCTTCGGTCTGGTGATCGCGGTCTCCGCCTTCTTCCTTCTGAAAGGAGCGAAAGATACCGCCACGGAAACGCCCGTCCCGGTCGCGGATTCCTCGACACAAAAGCCCCTCCCAATGATCGCGACCGACGATCTCCGAAGACTGCTCATCGTCGATCCGTCAACCGTCCGGATCGTCGATTTTCGGCCGGCTGCGGACTTCGACGCCGTGCATGCCGTCGGATCCGAACGGTTCGATACTCCGGACAGCCTTGCCGGCATAGTCCTCCCTGAAGACGGGACGGTCATCGTCATCGCTTCGGGAACCGCCGACACCGATCAAGCTGTTTCCGATGTGCTTACCAAGGCTGGAAAGAAGTTTCTGTTCGTAAAAGGAGGACTTTCCGGTTGGCAGGAGGCGGGCGGATCCATCATCGCGGAACCGAATCCGGCTTCCCCGATCGATCGCTCCAAGGTCACCCTGATCACGACCGACGACTGGAAAAAGCTGTTCGCGACGAAAGATATCGTCTATAAGATTCTCGACATTCGTCCATCCACCGAATCGGCAAAGTCACCGGTTCCCGGAGCGCTTGCCATCCCGTATACCGAGCTCGAAACCCGCCGGACGGAACTCCCGGTTGCGACCAATATCGCGCTCTGTGCCGGGAACGGCGACGATGCGTTCCGTGGTGCCGCGCGACTCTTCGATCTCGGTTCATTCTCGGTCAAGGCGCTTAATGGAAGCTGTGCGGATATCATCGGGAAATAGTTGTTGTACCGGATTCATCCGTCCTGCAAGAGGAAAACACCAGAGACCAATGATGTTTCAGTCGATTCCGGGTATCGCTCGTCGTAAGCCCTATTTCTCCACGACCGCTAAAAGATCCTTGAAGGCGACGATAAGGAATTCCTCACCGTCGATTTTCACCTCGGCACCGCCGTAGCGATTATAGATGACGGTCTGGCCTTTCTTTACCTTGATTTTTTCGCTGTCTCCTACCGCGATTACCTTGCCTTGCTGTGGCCGTTCTTCCGAAGCGTTCTCTGGAAGATATATCCCTGCCGAGGTCTTTTTTTCGGGCTTTTCAGGCGCCACAAGAATATTCTCCCCGAGCGGTCTCACGTTCGTTTTCGACATAGGGTTCTTCGATTACTGATTCTTTCACTCTCCAGTATAGAAAAATAAGCACTCCTGGTCAAGGAGTGCCAATTCGGTACAACTTCAAGTAACCAGATTCTTCTTGTTGAGCAGGTTCTTCAGCTCTTGTAAGGCGAATTTTCTCATCGCTATCTTTTCCTGTTCATCATCCGTTAGTTCGGCATATGTCTTGCCAGTCCCATCAACTTTCTTTATTACTTTCCCTTCCGCAAGATTTCGACTGCCTTGTCTTTCTGTGGGTCGCGGCCGGCTTTGATGTCGTCGACAGAGATATTCACATCAATATCCGGAGAGATGCCCTTCTCGTTGATCTGGTTCCCGTTCGGCGTAAGCCAGCGGGCGATGGTCACCTTGACCGACATGTCCTTGCCGACCGGAATGAGTTCCTGCACGGATCCCTTGCCATACGATTTCTTTCCGACGAGCGTGACATTCTTCCGGTCCTCGCGCAATGCCCCGGCAAGGATTTCCGACGCGCTCGCGCTCCCTTCGTCGATAAGTACGGCCGTCGGTATACCGGAGAGTACGTCCCCACCAAGCGTCTTTTCCGGCTTTCGCTCCCCCTGCGCGTTCTCTTCCCACACGACCGTCTGATCGGCGGGTATCATAAGGCTGGCCATCGCGACCGCCGCGTCGAGCAGTCCGCCCGGATTACTCCGGAGGTCGACGATGAGCCCGGTCGGGGCGGGACTGCGTTTCTTGATGGTGGAAACGGCGTCCGCGAATTCCTGTTGGGTCGAGTCACCGAAGCGGCTGACCCGCAAAACGGCGATGCCATCGTCACGGAAATCGAGCTTCACACTCTTCACATTGATGACATCACGGACGACCGTCACGTCGCGCGCCGTATCCTCGCCACTCCGGAAGATATTCAACACGACAGTAGTCCCCTTCGGTCCGCGGATCTTCCCGACCGCCTCTTCCAAAGAGAGGCCGGTCGTCTTCGCTCCGTCGATCTTCAGGATCTTGTCGTTCGGCCGGAGACCGGACTGTTCGGCCGGGGTGCCGTCGAGCGGAGCGATGATCGTCAGGACATCGTCGCGGATACCCATCTCGGCCCCGATACCCTCGAACTTTCCGGACATATCCTCATTGAACGATTTCTGCTCCTCCGGATCGAAGAATGTCGTATACGGATCGCCGGTGGCGGCGAGCATGCCCTTGATAGAACCGTAGAAGAGCTTGGTCGCATCGAGCTTGCCACGGTCGACGTACTTGTCCTTGAGAATATTCCAGACCTTCCAGAAGAGAGAGAAATCAAGCGTCTTGTCCTGTGACTCCGTATTGGAAAACACCACCGAACCCGGTGAGAGCACGGACGAGACCCCTGCCTGACCAGATGCGGTCTTGCCTTGTTCCAGGCCGAATTCATAGGTACCAAACAGGGCCGCACACAGGAAAAAAACCGCCAGAATCCTCTTCACGAGGCGCCGGTTTTTCTTCTCAAGATTTTCCGTCTCCGGTCGGGATTCGTTTGGGAGCGGAACCTGTGTTGTCGCCGGTTCCACGTTTGTCGGTTCGTTTGTCATGGTCGTGATGGGTGTTTTGGGAGCGGCTTACCGAGATATTTCAGAAAATATTTCATCGCACTCGATATATGGTACCATGTGAGCCGGTTTAGGAAAAGGGAACCAAGAAATCCACCGCGCGCACTCCCCTTCCCGTGGTAATGATACACCGACACCGATGGAACATGTACGACTTTCCATCCGTGTTCCCAGAATCGGCGACACCAATCGACATCCTCCATATAGAGGAAGAAGCGTGTGTCCATCGGCCCGACCTCGTCGATCGCCGCGCGACGAACGAGCATCGCCGATCCCATGATCCAATCCACTGCACGAGGTTCCTTGTGGTCGTAATCCCGCATCAGGAACCAATCGAGGTGACGCTTCCCGAGCGGCAGTTTTCCAAGAATGGTTCGGCGGTAGAGGATAGTCCACGGACGGTAAAACCGGAAACAGGAAGCCTGTTCGCTCCCGTTGAAATTAATTTGTCTCGGTCCAAGCATGCCGATCTTCGGGTCGGACTCCATGAACGCAAGCAGTGCCGGCACTGTGCCTTCGGTCAGGATGATATCGTGATTGATGAGGAGCAAAAATTCGCCCTTCGCCTCTTCGAGGGAGCGGTTTAAGAGTACCGGAAAACCGACGTTCTTCCCATGCGGAACGAATCGGACCTGTGGGAAATCCCGCATGACGAGCCGGGTCGGCTCTTCCGTCGCGCTGTCGACGACAAGCACCTCGACATCCGGATTGCCGGCATAACGGAACACCGATTCGAGGCACAGCCGGAGCAGTTCCGGATTCCGATAGCTGTTGATGGCGATGGAGAGTTTCGGTCTCATGGACGTGCCGGCTATCGGTCAATGGAAAGGACATCCGGAATGGCTGTTCCGGATGTCCACGACGTACTAGGGAAGACTTGAGAAGAGCGCGCGGATCTTGTCATAGTTTTCGCCGACGGGAAGCAGGATATAGCCGGCTTCGGGCGCGCTGTTTTCCGGGTGATACAGGAGTCCTTCCGGAGTGGTATCAAGCACCTTCTGCGTGAGCGCGGTATCGCCGATCTTCTGGTACAAGTCGTATAGGCGCTTCAGCTCCCAACCTTCCATGTCCGTCCGGACATTGTCGCCGAGACTGTTCATGACGCCGTTGATCTTCGAATAGTCCGAGAGGAGGCCGATAGAGAGAGCCTTCGCCTTGATCAGTTTGATCACTTCCTGCTGACGCTTGGCACGGTCGAAGTCGCTCGTCGCGTCGCGGGAACGGGCATAGCAGAGCGCCTTCGCACCGTCGAGCACATTGTCCCCGGCCGAGAGCTGGAACGTCCCGCCACACTCCTCGTCCTTGTTATAGCAAAGGAGGTACGACTTCGTCAGCACTTTCAGACCGGTTATCGAGCTCGTCTTGTACTTGTTCTCGTACTGCGCCGGCTTGGTCGGGATCGTGTAGACATACGGGTCGCAGACCTGTGGCTGATGGAACTGTACGCCTTCAGTGAACGGCTGATCGAGATGGACCGTGATACCGCCGACGGCATCTATCAGCTCCTTGAAACCTTTGAAATCGATGGTGATCGCGTACTGGATCGGCTGCCCGGTGACATCCGAGATGATCCGCTTCATGTTTTCCATTCCCTGACCGACACCCTTCTGCTCACCGTACGCGTTGACGGCATTGATCTTCTGCTTGTCGGACGTGTCCGGGACGGTCACGTACAAATCGCGCGGGATCGAGACCAGCGAGGCTTTCGGAAGGTCATCCTTCCCGTTTCCGGGATGCAGTGAAAGGACCATGATCGTATCGGTGAGGAAAGCGCCACCGTCCATGCCGGCACCGCGCTCGCCGAGAAGCAGGATATTGATACGGCCGTCCGCCTCGCCCTTCAGCTGGGACGATGTTCCCGGAAGGGATTTGACGATATTGGAAAAAATATTCCCCTTCCCCATGGAAATCTTGTCCATGATCGAACCGGCCTTCCATACGAAAATGCCACCGGCGACGGCGAGAATCGCGACGACCGAAATGATCGCGATCCGCACGCGATGATGTTTCTTCGTCAACCCGGCCGTCGGCAGGGCGCCACTCTTCTTTCGAAAGGGATTCCGCATAACTTTTTTCGGATACGTTACTTAATGTGTCGACTGAGACGAGGCCGTATAACACGAAATCATATCCCGGGCGCTTTCCGCCCAAGCATACCCGGCGAGCCGGTCTTTTCCGGACCGTTCACACCGCATTCGCGCGTTTTCGTCAATAAGGAGAGTGTACAACGATTCCGCGCATTTGGCAATATTCCCCGGAACGAAAGAAAGGACGGACTCGCCACCGACCTCTCGAAACGGTGGGATGTCGGATGCAACGACCGGCGTTCCTACGGCGAAGGCCTCGAGAATCGGTATGCCGAAACCCTCGTATAAGGATGGGAAGCAGAGTACGCAGGCGAGAGTATAGAGCGCCGGCATATCCTCCTGCAGGACGTATCCCGGAAAAACGACCGCATCGTCGAGGCCTTCCTCACGTATCGCGTCGTCGATCGACCGATCGTAGTGCTTGCCATCCCGACCACCGACGAGGACAAGCCCGAGGTCCGGATGGTCCTTTCGAAGCGTGGCGAATGCCCGGATAAGAAGTGGGATGTTCTTGCGTGGCTGCATGGTGCCGACCGAGAGGATGAACGTCTCGGGCAGCGCGTGACGCGACTTCGTCCGGGCCAGGTCCGCCTGAGTCGGCGGGACAAGGAACGCCGGATCGACCGCGTTCGGCACGATAGCAACCTTCTCCTCCCCGACTCCGTAGCGCGAGATGATCTCGTCTTTGGTAAAACGCGACGGCGCGATAAGCAGGTCGGAACGCCTCATGGTCCGCGGAATGAATATCGAAAGGAACAGGCGGTCGAGTATCCCGACATATTCCGGAAACGCCCGGAACGAGACATCGTGAATATGCGTCACGACCCTGGTCCGCGACGGGATGAACGACGGCAGGATATACTGCGTATGAAAAACGTCCACGGTCCGTCGAAGCAGGAACAGCGGTACCGAGATAAGGTTCCACATAAACCGGTTCCCTGCCACCAAGGTCACGACCTCCGCGTTTTCCGGAAGCCGTCCGTCCCTTCCGAGTTCCGTCCGAAGCCGCGCGAGCGAATCTTCGTCACTCCGATCCGTCAGGAGCAGGAAACGATCCGTCCGGTCCAGCTCGAGCACCGACCGGACGAGATTCCGGAAGACCGCCTCGTCTCCCGTGCGGTTCCTTCCTATCAAACGGACATCGATGGCGATGGTTTTCATAATGTCTCTGCGAAATCGGATTCATGGAACAGGTACGACCCGGCGATACCGAGAAGGGCGAAGAAAAATCCAAGGAGGATTCCGGAATTCAACATATCGAACGTGACGAGCCCGGCGAATGCGGTCAGGAGGAAAAATGCGAACGTCCCACGATGCCGGAAGAAGTCCGATACCGACCGGAACGCAAGCAGAAGGAGGAGACCGACGAGGCCAAGGAGACCAAGGAGACCGCTTCCGAGCCAGACCTCGAGGAAGAGATCGCTCGCGTTGAGTCCGGCACCGCGCGCATCCGCCCCGAGCGTCCGCGTCACGGTCCCCCATCCGACGCCGAGCACCGGATGTTCCCGACCGAGCGCGAGTGACCGGTCATAGATCTGTTTGCGGATGGAAACGTTCGGATCGTCTCGGTCGATTTCCGAAACGAAACGACCGGCCGCATATTCCGCACCGATTTCCTCGAGGTTTATGTGCCGGCACCCGAGTGGCGCCAGCTCGTCGACGGATGCGACATGTTCCGGCAGCGTGACCGGTTGTTCGCAGGAAACCGTGATGGTCTGCCGTCCCGAGCCGATGCTTTCCGCCCGGCCGAAGAGATCGAAGTCCGTGAGCGGAACCAATGCGACAAGATCGAACGCGAGGATCGCGCTCCCGGCAATCAGTATCGAAAGGATACCGGCGACCCGTGGCCGGCCGGCAAGAAGCGCGAGTCCGATCGCGACGAAGGCGGTAACGCCCACACCGAGCCAGGCACTCCGACTCACCGAGATGATGAGTGTGGCAAGACAGATGATTGATCCGACCGACAGGAAGACCGAGCGCTTCATCCGGAAGAACTCACGAACCGACGACGAGCGCGAGGCAATGAAGTATCCTGCCGAAAGAAAGATCGCGAACGTCGGCACGAGGTACATCCCAAGCCAGTCCGGCTCGGCGAAGAGTCCGTTCGGTCGGCCCGGCATGACTTCGAAAAACCCGTTTCCGCCCAAGAAGAGGCCGTTTTGGACGATGGAGACGCCGACCGTCAGAAGCGCCGAAACGATCGCGAACGGAAGGATCCGTCCGACATCCTCCGACGAGCGGACATAGAGGCGGAAGAGCACGTAGAGCGCGTAAAACGAGAACAGGATGATGGAAAAACGGAGCGCCACACCCGGAGCGGGCGCATTGAAGGCGGCGAAGACCGATCCGATCGGGACGAGGAGCAACAGAAAATCACCGACATGAACCCTTGGTCGCGATGGCACCGATCGGTGCGACAAAATCCGGATACCGAGCCCGACAAAGATCGCGACCATCAAGAACTGGTACGGATGGATGCCGCTTCCGAAGGATGCCGGCGCAAGATTCACGATCTCGATCGGCAACACGGACACGAGCAACAGGAACACCCAACCCGGCCGATACGCCGCGGCAAGCGTCGTCAGGAGGAAGAGGAACACGAAGTCCGACATGCCGAGCGGGATGATACCGCCATACGAAAGGATCACGAGCGCTCCGAACAGCGTCCCGCTTATTGTCAGAAGCATCTTGGCGACCGCCGACATCCCGATCACCGGCAGGTATTTTCGCAGGTTCATACGCGTGTTCATACTATTCCAAAGTCCGTTTTCCATCGCGATTTCAGAAATTCAAATACTGCCACCCCCACTTCACCATCGGATCCGTATCTTACACCGCTTATATCATTAACCACAGTACCACTTCCAAAGGATACATAAATCATATCACTATTTATGAAGAAAAGCTCCCCTTCCTTGACGACCAGATCACCAAATAATATTTTCTTATTTTCCATTTCCTGAACCTATTTTAGTCTATAATGCTTACTGCTAGAAAACTATAATCTATTCCGCGTTCCGATTATAGAATATGGCTCAAATAAGCTCTTAGTATCTATCTCAAATCTCAACGCCTCTATAAGGCAAAAAATCCGCTTACCGGCTGAAATCCGAAAATTTCGGCTGCCCCGACCGTCTCGCCAAGCGATCGT
The DNA here is from genome assembly GCA_037139695.1 of Candidatus Moraniibacteriota bacterium. Taxonomy (GTDB): domain Bacteria; phylum Patescibacteriota; class Minisyncoccia; order Moranbacterales; family UBA1568; genus JAAXTX01. Next base: position 46,868 of record JBAXFX010000002.1, read on the forward strand.
CG
>JBAXFX010000003.1:0-38235 GCA_037139695.1 Candidatus Moraniibacteriota bacterium
CCCCATAGAGGGCTATTTTGTGTGATGAGGGGTTTTTAGTGAGACACGCATGGTATTTTACTAAACTTTATAAAATATACGGTTATTGATAAACTGTATAAAGTTTGAAATTGTCGAGAGAAAATAAGGAGAGGCGATCAGTTTGTACTTGAGGTGTATTGTGAGTGGTATCGATAAGACATATGGAAGAAAAACTGCGAGATACGACGCTACTCTTTCTCGTCCGGCGCGATGATGCGGGAGCGGTTTCGGAGATTTGTCTGGCGATGAAGAAGCGCGGGTTCGGCACGGGGAAGTGGAACGGCGTAGGCGGCAAGCTCGAGCCCGGCGAATCGATCGAGGATGCGGCACGGCGCGAGACGGAGGAAGAGATCGGCGTGAAAGTCGGGGAATTGCGACAGGTGGCAGAGCTTGAGTTCCGCTATTCTGTCCGGTCTGATTGGGACCAGTTAGTGCACGTGTTTTTCGCGGAAGCATGGGAAGGGGAGCCGACCGAGAGCGAGGAAATGCGGCCTGAACGGTACCGGGTATCGGATATCCCATTTGATTTCATGTGGCCGGACGACCGATACTGGCTTCCGGTGGTGATCGCCGGAACCCTGGTCCGCGGTCGGTTTGTTTTCGGGGAAGGCGAGGCGATACTCGAACACGAGGTTTTGGTCATACCGGACTTCGCATGAATCCTGCCGACGTGCGATATGCTTCGGTGTCGGATGAGGATATAGATAAAAAGCCGTACACACTGTTCATGTACGGCCTTTTTGTCGGGCTCATCCCCTCATTTCTTTCGGTCTTTTTTCTGTGGGAGAAGAAAAAGGTTATTCGCGTTGTTCGTATTGACGAGGATGCGGACTGCCGGTGTCTTTTTTGAATTTTCAGCGGTGACGATCCTTATGTCGCGTCCTTTTCGAGTCTCCTTGCCCGTGTGATTATCAGAAGGGGCGGTTTCCTGTGGTGGCAACCTTCTTTTCCGTTGGGATTTTTCGTTGCCGGCTTTTCCTTTGTCGGTCATGAGAGCACTCCTTTTTTAAGGTTTTGATGCATCTTATTGAAGCATGGATATGGAAACAAATCAAGTATCTGCGCCATGATGACGGTAGTCGCTCAACGGGCGACGACAATGCCGAAAACCTTCTTTACTCCGGATTTTTTTAGTACTTTGGCACATTCCTCGAGCGTCGCGCCGGTCGTGGCGACATCGTCGATGAGCCAGACAACCTTGCCTTTCAGTTCCTTTCTCGCTGTTCTCCTATCGACCGGGAGCGAGAAGGCACCTCGGAGGTTTTCTTTCCGTTCTCTGGCAGTACGACTCTTTGCCTGCGGGAGTGTGAACCGGTGCCGGATGAGCAGGTCTTCGTGGACGGGAACCGGTAGCTCCGGCATGAACGCGGCCGCGAAGGATCGCGCAAGCAGGGCGGACTGATTGAATCCGCGATAGCGGAGTCGCCAGGCATGGAGTGGGACGGGAACGAGGAAATCAGGGAGTGGCAGTTCGGTCCTGGATGCCGATTCGGCAAGCAACGCGCCGAGCGGGGTGGCGAGCTCTTGGACATACTCGTATTTGAACACGTGTATCGCCTGAGCGATTGTTGATGCCTCGCGGAATGCGGTCACGGAAAAAATCCCGTCGAGCGCGTGCTGTGGGGCGCAGGAAAAACAGGTTCGTCCTTCCGGCACGAGGACCGTCTCACAGAAGGGGCAGACGTATTCCTGTTTTCGTGGAGCGTTGCGTAGGCACGCGCCGCAGAGATAGGAGTCCTTCCGTCCGCATCCGATGCAGGCACGCGGAAACAGGACATCGGCGAGGAATTCCCTCGTACGAAACAGGAGATCGATGTGACGAGGCGTGTTTTCCATAAAGCACCTTTCGATCGGTACCCGGACGGAGTCGAACTCCGATTATCGGAGTTCGACTCCGGGAACAGTTTTTGAGAAAGACCGATGACGTATCGAGGAAATCACCTCTTTTTTACGGAAGCCTTCTTCGATTCCGTGCAGACGACCGTCTCGCCGGAGAGGGAGAGCGCGAAGGAGCGTTTCGTACCGGTACCGGAGAGTAGAACCGTCGCGACCGGCTTCTCGACAAGCTCCTCGATATTCTTTCGGACGAGGCGGGCGCCGTGCTCCGGGACGAGGCTTTTCTTCGCGAGGAAGGCGACAACGGCGGTCGGCACGGCAAGCGTCGTGCCACGTTTGGCGAGGCGTTTCTTAAGCGCGGATAGTTCGAGGCGGACGATCTTCGTGATCGCGTCCTGTCCGAGTGCTTCGAAAATGACCGTCCGGTCGATTCGGGCGAGGAGTTCGGGACGAAAGGTTTTCTTGAGTTCCTCGAGTGCGACGTGTTTTGCGGATTCCATGCGCGCCTTCATGTCGCCCGTGGCGCCTTTATCGAAGCCGATCTGGTCCGTCTTGAAGAAAGCGCCGGTGCCGGCATTCGACGTGATGACGATGAGCGCGTCGCGGAAACTGACAGAACGGCCCTCCGCGTCGGTGAGTGTCCCTTCATCGAGAATCTGCAGAAGAATGTGGGCGACGTCGGGATGAGCCTTTTCGATCTCGTCGAATAAGACGACGGCATGTGGCATACGGCGGATCCGTTCGGTGAGGCGACCTCCCTCGCCGTATCCGACGTACCCGGCCGGCGCGCCGATCATCTGTGCGACACTGTGTCGCTCCATGAACTCGCTCATGTCGAGCCGGATGAGTCGGTCCTTGCCACCAAAGAATTCCTCGGCGACGGTCTTGGCGACGAGCGTCTTACCGACGCCGGTCGGGCCGAGGAAAAGGAGCGAACCGAGTGGTCGGACAGGATCGCGGACTTCGGAAAGCGAACGCAGTAGCGAGGATTCGACGGCTGAGATGGCGTCTTCTTGGAGGGCGATCTTGTTTCGTAGTGTCCGCCCGAGCCGTTCTAGCCGGTGTTCCGGTCGATCATGTTCGAGAATGGCGAAAGGGATACCGGTCATAGCGGAAACGGTTTCCAAAAGGTCTCGATCCGTGAGGGCCGGACGTTCGGATCCGGACCGTTCCTTTGCTGCACGCGCGGAAAGTTTTGCGATCTCGCGGTTCAGACGGTGCTCCTCGTCGAGCATGGCTGCGGCTTCGTCGAATCGTCCGTCGGACATAAGGAGCTCCTTTTCACCGAGAATGTTCTTGCGGGCGCTTTCGAGTGCGGCAACGGCCCGGCCGGCCGGCGTCTCTTCGATGCGGGTTTTCGCGAGGGATGAGGCCTCGTCGAGGATGTCGATCGCCTTGTCCGGCAGGAACCGGTCGTGCAGGTGCCGGATGGAGAGGTCGACCGCGAGATCAAGTAGGTTCGTGCCGATCGTTATTCCGTGGAACGACTCGTATGCCGGCCGGATGCCGCGGAGGAGCCGCTTCGTTTCTTCCGGTGATGGTTCGCGGACGAGCACGGATTGGAACCGCCGGCCGAGTGCCGGATCCTTCTCGATGTGTTTGCGGTATTCGGTGAGCGTGGTCGCGCCGATGACGCGGATTTCGCCCCGGGCGAGCGCCGGTTTGAGGATGTTCGCGGCGTCGAGTCCGCCCTGTGCATTGCCTGCACCGACGATGGTGTGCAGTTCGTCGATAAAGAGGATGATATCCGGTCGCGACTTCGCCTCACGGACGATCTCCTTGAGGCGCGCCTCGAATTCGCCACGGAAGCTCGTTCCAGCGACGACAAGGGCCAGGTCGAGGGCAAGGATGCGTTTGCCGGCAAGCGACGTGCCAGCCTCGCCTTCTTCGATTCGCTTCGCGATGGCCGAGACGATTGCCGTCTTGCCGACACCCGGTTCACCGAGGAGGACGGGATTGTTTTTTTGTCGTCGGCCGAGGATGCTCGTGATGCGGGCTATTTCGGACTCGCGTCCGAAGAATATATCGCCCCGTTCAGTCGCCTCACGCCCGAGGTCGGTCGCGTACTGTGAGAGTGACGGCGGAAGCCCGTCCGATGCCGGTGTACGTTTCGCGAGTGTCAGTTCGGGGAGGTCGAGCAATTTTCCGAAATCAGGGACGTTTTCGAGGCCGAGATGGGATTCGAGGTCGGCGAGGGCCTGGCGATGATCGATGGATGCCTCGGTCAGGACCGCGAGAACCGCATGGTCGGGTTTTGATAAGATGGCGTGGATGAGGTGTTCCGTGCCGACATACGGTGAGCCGAACCGGCTCGCGGCAAGAAACGCGGCCGTAAGGACGTCCCTTGTGTCCGCGGAGAAGGGGATTGATGCAAAGAGACGTTGGTGTGTCCGTCCCGGCGCGGTCGCCATCGCGGTCTCCTTCCGCTCCGACGGAGTATGTGTGGCATCCCCGAGAAATTCCCGCTTAAAACCCGCATTGACGAGAAAAAGGCTACCGAGGCTTCCGTCTTCGGAGAGGATGGCGGCCAGAAGATGAATCGGCTGCACCGAGGTGGCGGCGGAAACGCGCGCTACGACCTCGGCTTCGTCGAGAATCTTTCGGGCGCGGAGGGAGAATTTTTCCGGCAGATGTTCGATATTCATAATATGTGCATGATACCACGACTGGGATGATTTCGGGCGTTCGGGATACCTGATTGTATTTTCTCTTAGGGCCCGTGTCAATATGTATGTCATATTCTGTCGTGTATAGAAGAAGACGATGAGATGTCCCATTTCTTTTCACCACCCTCTTTTCCTCCTGAAAAGAATCGTGGTATACTTTCCGTGACGGATGGGCGGCCTCGAAAAGATAGCTTTCGACCCCCTTCCTTTTTCATGAATACAGACACGTTATGAGCATGTTCGCAAAGGAACGATTCCTTGGTGTCGATTTTGGCACTGAATCCATAAAGGCGGTGGAGCTTGAGCTTCGTGGGGGACATCCGTTCCTTGTGAATTACGGTGAGGCATTGTTGTCGGCACCGCATGATTCGAGGAAACCGGCCGTCCGTTCTTTTCGTGAGGATGTGGCAATAAAATTCAGGGCCCTGTTGGAGCGGTTGCAGCCGGAGACGAGGAGTATATGTATTTCGATGCCATCCTTCCTTGGTCTCATTTCGCTTATCGAGTTTCCGGAGATGACGGATGCGGAGCTCGAGGAGGCGGTCCGATTCGAGGCTCGGAAGTATATCCCGAGCGCGCTCGAGGACGTCTCGCTATCATGGGAGTCGCTTGGAACGAAGGTTCCGGCTGATGGCGAGAGCGGGGCGGGAGCGCATCGGAAGACCGAGGTGCTACTGGTTGCCGCGCTCAATAAGGACGTCTGGCAGTATGAGGGATACGTGAGTTCGGTCGGCTATGATATAAAGCTGCTCGAATTGGAAACCTTTTCCATCACACGGTCGGTGATCGGAAGCGATCCGGGAACGTTTCTCGTCATCGACATCGGTGCGCGCGCGGCGAATCTGATCCTGGTCGAGGAAGGGTATGTGAAAAAAAGCCGAAGTATCGACGCCGGCGGTCGCGATATCACACGCTCGCTTGCCGAAAGCCTCAATATTTCGGTGGATCGAGCTGATACGTTGAAGAAAAGTGCGAAAGACTTCCTGAACGCGAAGGATGTCGCCGTCATCTTCCCGGCGATCGAAGCGATCGTAAACGAGGCTGGCCGCATGGTTGAATCCTGGAAAACGACCCGACCGGAAGGGAAAATCGACAGCATCGTCCTTTCCGGCGGGACGGGACGGCTGACGGGTCTTATAGAATATCTTTCCAAGAAACTTGATCTTCCGGTGAAATTGTCCGATCCGTGGCGGTCAATTTCTTACGCGCCTATTCTACAGCCGAAGATAGAATTGATTGGCGCGTCGTTTTCGGCGGCGATAGGGCTCGCATTGTATGCGGTGACGGAGTCGGGAAAGAAAAAGCGTGACTGATTTTGCGGAATGACCGAAGCGGGGTATACTGGAAACATGAGATGTCGATAAACCGAAAACAGAAATCATATGCCGGGAATGAACTTGGCACAGGCGTCGCAGCAACAGCAGAAGACTTCGGTAGGGATACATGTCGGACGTGGTCTTCTTTTCTTGTTCGTGATGCTGGCTGTCGTGCTGTCAGTCTGGGGAGGTCTTGCTTATTATGAAAGTCTTTTGTCGGGTGAAGTCGACAGTCTATCGGCTCAGATTACCGATGAACGTCAGGGGATGTCCCAGGATAAGATCGATGCGATCGTTGATTTTCAGTTCCGGATGGATGATATCGTCGCTGAGCAGGGATCGTCTGTTGACCCCGAAAAATTATTGGGGTCGATTGAAAAGGCTATTCTTCCTGGGATAGTCTTGTCGGAATATTCCTTTAATGATGCTTCCCGGAAAGTTCAGATGAGCGGGGAGGCTGATTCATTCCGTACGGTCGTGCAGGAGATGACTATCCTCAAGAAAATGCCTGAAATTGAGGCGATTTCTGTTCCGAGCCTGAAGCATAACGATAAGGGACTTATCGTGTTCTCCTTTGTTATAAAGCTCGGAAAATCGGTATAAATACAAAATGATATGTCACTCAAGAATCTTTCTTTCCCCATTTTCGTGTTATTGGCGTTCACCATAGGCGTCTTTTCGGTCAAGCCGACCGTAGAGTCGATATTGCAAAAGCGCTCGGAGCTGGAGTCGAAAATCGCCGAGAATGCCGATGTCATGGGGACGAAACAGAATCTCGATTCCCTCTACGCGTCACGGGAATCACTTCTCGGGGCGCCGGAGGGAGCGGCGGTATACGAGTATCTCCCTGTTTCGGTCAGTCAGGATAGGGTTGTCGACGCATTCAATTACTATGCGATGCAGACGGGTATTTCCCTTAGCGGGGTCGGGTTCGTTGAAAAGGCGAGTCCTGTGGCGATTTCCGATGTCGCTCCTGACGGATCGGCGGATGAGAGTCAGATTCTGCCCGTGGCGCCGGTTCCCGATTCGTTCACTATGACTGCCGACATCAGTGGATCGTATGAAGGCATCAGGTCTTTTCTTAGGGAGGTATCGCATTCCGGTCGTTCGTATATGCTGACTTCGTTCTCGATAACCAAGTCAGCCGCCTCCACGAACGCGAGCGGTCAGCCGGTTTCCGATTCTGGAACGCTTTCCGGAAATATCGTTGCGGAATTCTTTTATCTTCAGCAGAAGAAATATCATAACGGATATAAGTTGCCGGTATTTCGGAACAGTGAGTTCAACCTTGAACCGATCAAGGAGATTATTGCCAAGGAAAATTCCGTTCCAGCACTTGCTGAGCCGCAGGGCGCCGGTCGAAACAACCCGTTCTCTTTATAGTATAGATTGTAGCCCGGATGTTTTTCCGGATGGATTGCGTCCATTTTTTCCGCTAACAGGCCTGTCGTTTCCTTCCACGTCTGCCTCACCATCAATGATGATTGTAAATTCCCGGTATGAATGATGTTTCTCCCGATCAAAAAAAGAGCGTCATTCCAGTAGCCGGACGAATCATGTCTGTTTCTGTCGGGAATGAGGAGTCGTCGGAAGATGCGTTAAAGAAGCGTGCCGAGGTGCTCGATATGCCGTTTTTTTCCGTGCTACCAGGGAAGGGAGGGATAAGGCGAGACATATTGGAATACATACCGGAGGAGGCTGCCCAAAAATATCAGATGGCCGCGTATGAGAAGGAGGGAAATACGCTTCGGGTGGCGATGACCGATCCGGAAAACTACGAAGCCTTGAACATTCTTCGTTTCGTGGCCGAAAAAGAACAGTTGAATATAGATATAGCGTTGGTTCCCAAGAAGCTTATCGATGAACTGTTGAAAAAATATACCAGTACGGACCGAGCGCTCGAGGAGGCGATTTACTCCTTGAAGGATGAAAATGGCAGTGCAAAAAACTCCCTTGAAAGAAGCGGGAAGACCGCGAACCCCGAAGAGCGGGAAAACTTTCAGGATGCGCCGATCGCCCGTCTCGTCGAATCGATCGTGGAATATGCGATTGAAGGTCGTGCGAGCGACATCCATATAGAGCCGGCCGAGGGGCAGTACCGAGTCCGTTTCCGCGTCGACGGATTACTCCGTTCATCGCTTGTGTTCCCGCCTCCGATCGGAAAGGCGGTAGTCGCGCGTATCAAGATCCTTTCGAACCTGAAGATCGATGAGAAGCGGAAACCGCAGGACGGACGGTTCCGGATGGACCATGACGGTGAGTTCGTCGACTTCCGTGTCTCGACCCTGCCGGTCGTGGACGGAGAGAAGGTCGTGATGCGGGTGCTCGTCAAGAAGGAAAGTACCGTTGATTTCAATGAGATGGGACTCTGGGGCCGGATCGGCGAGCTGTTGCGAAAGAAGATTACTGAGCCGTACGGTATCATTCTTATGACCGGACCAACCGGATCGGGGAAATCGACGACGCTGTATTCGTTCCTGCAGATCCTGAATCAGGAAGAGCGGAACATTATCACGCTCGAGGACCCGGTCGAATATTCCATCGAAGGCATCAACCAGAGTCAGGTGAAACCGGAAATCGGGTACACGTTCGCGAATGGGCTCCGGTCCATCCTGCGACAGGACCCGAACGTAATCATGGTCGGTGAGATTCGTGACGGTGAGACCGCCGAATTGGCGATCCACTCCGCGCTTACCGGCCATCTTGTGCTCTCGACCCTGCATACGAACAGTGCTATCGGATCCATCCCGCGGTTCATGGATATGGGGGTGGAGCCGTTCCTGATCGCTTCCGCCGTACAGGTGGTTGCGGCGCAGCGACTTGTCCGTCGTATCTGTCTTGATTGTCGGGAGAAGATAGAGGTCAGTCCGGAACTACGGAAGAGGATAGCGAAAGCTATTGAGAATATCGATCTCGAAGAATTGGAGAAATACGGGTATGATCCGAAAGAGGGCATCCATCTTTTTCACGGGAAAGGATGTGATTCATGCGGGAATTCCGGCTATCGCGGTCGGATCGCCATCTATGAGGCGTTTGAGGTGAATGACGCCGTGAAACGGATCATCACCGACGAACACGCGAATGAGGCGAAGCTCATCGAAGCGGCAAGTCGGCAGAAGATGCTTACATTGCGTCAGGATGGTATACTGAAGGCGCTCCGGGGGCTGACGACCCTGACCGAAGTCGATCTCGTGACGGATGGCGATGTCATGATTGACGAGGAATAATGATACTAATCAGGATTACCGTATATGGAAACTTCGAGATTCGCCGGAAAAAAAATATTGTTGGTCGAGGACGATTTCTTCGTTCGGGACATCTATCAGCGGAAGCTTCGGGAGTGCGGATTCGAGGTCCGATCGGCCGAGAACGGTGTTGAAGGGATGGAATGCCTGAAAGAATCCGTTCCCGATCTCGTGATGCTCGATATCTTCATGCCGTATATGGACGGCCGCGACGTGTTGCGGGAGATCAAGGCGAACGAGGCATGGAAACATATTCCGGTCATCCTGCTTACGAACTTCTCGGCAAGTGAGGGTGTCCGAGACGGGTTCAGTCTCGGTGCGGAGGAATACCTCATCAAGTCGCACTTCACTCCGTCCGAAGTCCTTCGGAAAGTGGAGTCTGTCTTGGAGAAGACGGGAAAGGGTGGTATCCTGAAGGAAGGATCGTCCTTGGGTGAAACTGATTCCGGTCTCGTGACGATAAACACATAACCGATACGAACCTATGTCCGACGGATCCGAAATACTGCATGCCGAACAACGCGTCAAGAACCTGCTTCTTCTGGTCGGTCAGCAAGGCGCGTCCGATCTTCATCTGGTCGTCGGCCGTTATCCGACACTCCGCATCAACGGGAAATTGCACCCGATCACGCAGGAAAAGATTTTGACGCCGGCCGATACGAAAGCACTTTCGGACATTCTACTGAGCGAAGAGGGTAAAGACGAGCTTTTGTCCGCCGGTCAGACCGACTTCTCGTATAATTTCGAGAATCGGATGCGGTTCCGTACGAACATCTTTTTTCAGAAGGGATTCGTGAGCGTGACGATGCGGTTCGTCATGGACCATGTCCGCAACCTGGAGGAGCTTAATATCCCGAACTCGCTCTACAATTTCGCGAATTATTCCCAGGGCCTGGTGCTGGTGACGGGACCGGTCGGACACGGCAAGTCGACCACGCTCGCGGCCATCATCGAGTACATCAATCACAATCAGGAGAAGCACATCGTCACCATCGAGGACCCGATCGAGTTCGTCTACACGCAGGACCGATGCATCATCAACCAGCGCGAGGTCGGTCGCGACGCGAAGACGTTCCCGCTCGCCCTGCGGGCCGTGTTCCGCGAGGACGCGAACGTGGTCATGCTGGCCGAGCTCCGCGACCTCGAGACGATCGCCACTGCGATGACCGCGGCCGAGACGGGGCACCTCATCTTCGCGACGGTGCACACGAACGATGCGGCACAGACTATCGACCGTATCATCGACGTCTTCTCGGCGCACCAGCAGAATCAGATTCGTGCGCAATTGGCGAGCGTCCTCCTCGGAGTCATCTCCCAGCGGCTTATCCCCCGCATGGACGGGGCGGGACGCATCCCGGCCGTGGAGATCATGCTGAAGAACCATGCGGTGGAGAACCTTATCCGCGAGAACAAGACGCATCAGATTGACAGTGTCATCGAGACGAGTCTCAAGGAGGGGATGGTCTCGCTTGACCGGTCGCTCGCCGATCTGGTCCGTCGCGGGCTCATCTCGGTGAACGACGCGCTCACCTACGCGAAGAACCGTCAGTATCTCGAGATGCTTATCGCCAAAGGTGAGTGATAATGGCGCGGATATCGGCTGCTGCCGGAATTCCCGAAGAGGGGAACCGATTCCAGACCTCAGTTCACGAGAACGCAGTCAAGATCATAAGAACCGAACAGCAAAAAGAGTATGAAGTTCGCATTCAAGGCAAAGAGCGTCGAAGGGGTCCTGAAGGAGGGATTTGTCGAGGCGGAAAGTCGCGACGCCGCCAGTCTTCTCTTACAAAAGAACGGGCTTCTTCCGGTCATGGTCAAGGAAGAATGGGGCGGATCGACAGTCATGAAAAGCCTGTCCAAGATCTGGGAAGGCGTGAACCGGAAGGAACTTGTCGCGTTCTTTCGGCAATTCAGCGTGCTGATCGAAGCGAAGGTGCCGATCACGACGTCACTTCTGGCGATCGCCGAGGAGACCGATAGCTCGTATTTCCGGATCGTCCTCAAGGAAACGAAGGACGATGTCGACGACGGCATGTCTCTTTCGGAAGCGTTCGCGAAGCATCCGGACGTGTTTCCTCCGCTTGCGGTGAATCTTATCCATGCGGGCGAGGTTTCCGGCGGGCTCCAGCACTCCGTCATCTTCATCGCGGACACGCTCGAGAAGGATTATCAGCTTACGTCGAAGATCAAGGGTGCGCTCTATTATCCGGCGTTCGTGCTCGGGGCGGCCGTCATCATCGGCTTTCTCGTCGTCACGTTTATCATCCCGAAGATTACGATCGTGCTGAAGGACTTCGGCGGAAATTTGCCGTGGTATACGCAGGCAATCATGGCGACGAGTGATTTTCTCTCGGAGTATTGGTGGGTGGTGATTCTGTTGGCCACGGTCATTATCGGTTCCTTTGTTTATTATTTGCGTACCCCGGACGGTCGTCGCGCGTGGGACGAACAGATATTCTCTATCCCGATCGTAGGGAAGATCGCTCAATATATCTTCATCTCCCGGCTCGCCGAGAATCTCGGTATTATGCTTAATGGTGGCATACCGATCATCCGGTCGCTGTCCATCGTGAGCGGTATCGTCGGGAACCAGACGTTCCAGGCGATTATCGTCGACGCGATGGAGGAGGTCCGGAAGGGAGGAAGCATGAGCACCGCGTTCTTTCGTGCCAAGCAGATCCCACACCTCGTCTCGCAGATGGTGAAGATCGGGGAGGAGAGCGGTTCGATATCCGCCATCCTCCGTAACATCGCCGCCTTTTATACACAGGAGGTGGACGGTATGACCCGGAACTTGACATCCCTGCTCGAACCGATCCTCATAGTCTTTCTTGGTATAGGTGTCGCGATTTTAGTTGTGGGAATCCTGCTTCCGATATATAATGTGGTTGGGAACTTCTCGTGATTGTGGCACCTGGTTCCTCGCAATAAATAAAAGAATATGAACATAGGGAAAGGGGGTGACAACACATGAAAAAAATGAAAAAGGGTTTCACCCTGATCGAACTCCTCATCGTCATCGCGATTATCGGCATTCTCGCCTCGATCGTCCTCGTGAGCCTCTCGAGTGCTCGTGATAAGGCGAAGGTCGCGTCGTTCAAGGCGCAGGTCCATTCGATGCAGTCTGCGGCCATAATCTCGTGCGATTCCGCGGCATTCACCAATGCTAATATCGCGAACCCGGCCTCGGGGTCCTATATCGGTTCAGCCAATGCCGTCTCGAACAATTGTGGGCCGGCTGGTGCTGGTACGTTCCAGATTAACATCGTCGCGACGAACATTGCCAACGGTACCGGTGCAGTCGGCTTGGGTTGCGTGAATACTCCTACCGTAGTTAATGAAACTGGCGTGACATTCCCGTCGAATTGCTAATCGCTAGGCGATGTCGAAAAAGGTGCATTTCTCTGGAAAATAGTACGGACGATCGTTTATCGTCTGGTGTTGTTTCTGGGGAAGAAAAACAGGGAACAGATCCCTGTTTTTCTTTTTCATCCGATGTGGTTATCCGAAGCCGGTTTTGTGTCATCGGAAATTATGGTTTTTTTCAAAATCGAGGTATACTTTCAGAGGGAAGAGGAAGAGAATGAAAAGTATGAATATGAAAGATTTCGGTTTCTCGAGAGTGCAGGAAGGTTCTTGCGTATCTGCGGAATCCGTTCTCGTTTGGCATTTCCCGAACGCGACTATCCTGTTCGGATTTATCATATCTGCAGTCGGCTTTTTTACGGTATCTTTTTCGTATCCGACTTCGGCCTCCGCGATGGTTTCGTTTTCCAGTCATCCGGTGTCCGTCTGGCAGGATGATGCCTTACAAAGAGTTCCTAATCGGATGGATACTGTCACGGTGACCGACGATGGACAGTCGTTTTCTCAGATATTTTCCCGAAATGCCGCGTGTGGGGAGAAGCACACCGTCTTGGAACCCGATGAAGAAGGGTCGGAGAACATCTGGATGAAGAAACGGAAGGACGCTATTGTCGAGAAAACCGCCTATTATCGTTTTTCCTCGTCTGTCCCGATGCCGGACAAGTTCATATGCGTTTCTGGAGGGGACGGTTGTGCGGTTGACTGCTCGTACGAGTCGGCTGATCGGAGGCTGGCGACTGTCCGGATTCGTGATTGACCAGACTCCTGTTTATGCTCGTTTTAGTTTTATGGTAGAATAGTCATGGAGTATAACCGTTCAGTCGGTACACATCCATAATGAAAAAATAATATGAAAAAGCCAGTTTTAGCGAAGGGTTTCACCCTGATCGAACTCCTCATCGTCATCGCGATTATCGGCATTCTCGCCTCGATCGTCCTCGTGAGCCTCTCGAGTGCTCGTGATAAGGCGAAGGTCGCGTCGTTCAAGGCGCAGGTCCATTCGATGCAGTCTGCGGCCATAATCTCGTGCGATTCCGCGGCATTCACCAATGCTAATATCGCGAACCCGGCCTCGGGGTCCTATATCGGTTCAGCCAATGCCGTCTCGAACAATTGTGGGCCGGCTGGTGCTGGTACGTTCCAGATTAACATCGTCGCGACGAACATTGCCAACGGTACCGGTGCAGTCGGCTTGGGTTGCGTGAATAATGTTACCACAGTGAACCAGACCGGCGTGACATTTCCGGCGAACTGTTAGTCGTTGAGCGACCTGGCGAAATCATATTTATACGGAAAACGGTAAATGTGATGGTTTGGTGCTGTTTTTAGAAAAGAAAAACAGGGATCAATTCCCTGTTTTTCTTTTTCATCCGATGTGGCTATCCGAAGCCGGTTTCCAGTATTTGTGGATTTCTTTCAAAATCATACCATACAGAATTATCGGATCATACGGTTGGAGGGTTCTGACTGAAGGAGATCCTATCTGAAATATCGGTTCGGTCTTCTGTTCCCCTTATCCGCACAATGTTTCACCTGTCCGCAGCACTTATAGCGAGGCCTGCCCTCTCCAAAAGACAAGGGTGGAAGTGTGCGGATTGGAGAATGTTTCCTCCTGCGAACTCCAGTGCTTTTGGAAAGTGCTCTTTCTTCGCCGAATCGTCGCGGGCTATTCTTATACCAAATTTCGTATGATCCGAATCAGCTGAAGCACTGCGATACCAGGAAGAGGCTGGACCTTATGTGGAAGTCTGCCCCCTAGACGCTCTCTATCACAAATGAAACTGATGTGATATCAGGACGTTTTCTTCGTGCTGCTGGTTTTCCGGGTTTGTTCCTCAGTCGAGGGTATCCGTTTGGCGACCAGGAGGAAATTGAAGGCGAAGAGTGTCGGATACGTTTTCGCGAGGAGAGTGCCGATGCGGTCGACGAATTTCAGGAAGGGTGAGTTTCCGATTCCATCGGCGATCGGCGGTCCGAAACCGCGGATGTCGGTCACGGAAAATCCGCCGTTCTCAAGTAGTCTCCGGAACGATGAAACGGTGAAGAGTCGGTGATGCGTCCGGTCGAGAATTCCTTTTTTCCCGTAGTTGAACCACCCAAAGAGGTGCGTGAGGCGCATGATGATATAGCCGATATTCGCCGTCGAGGCATACAGCGTCCCTTCGGGCTTCAGAATCCGGTGAAGACGCTCGATAGTCTCTTCCGGCGAGAAGAGGTGCTCGATCACGTCGAGGGCGATCACTGTATCAAAGGAGTCCTTTCCGAAGGTCTCGTCAAACTTTCCGTTGAGGTCTTTCCTGACGGTACGGATCCCCGAAATGTCTCCCAGATCGTTCTGATCCGTCGCGGTGACCGTCGGGCCCAGTTCGGCGATTCTACGCGCGAGTTGCCCATCGTTTGCCCCGAAATCGAGTACCGTGTCGCCTTTTTTCCACGGAAGTCCGAGAATATGCGCATGAAGCGAGGTTGGGGCTTCTTTGAGCCGGTAGGTACGCGCGCCGTTGCCGGGAAATTCGAAATTCGGTTGGAAGAACAGGCCTGACTGATGCAGCCTGGCCTTCGTGACCGACTTGATGCAGTTCCAGGCATATCGTATCCCGTTCACGTGGCACTTCTCGGTTCCGTAATGGGTCGGCATCGGTATCTCGATGACCCGGTTTCCGTTCAGGACAAGCTGTATGATGATGTCGGTGTCGAAGTGGAAGTCGTTGCTATTGAGGTGAAAAGGAATCTTTTGAAGCGCTTCGGTTCGGTAGGAACGATACCCACTGTGGAATTCGCTGAGGCTGGTCCCGAGGATCTGGTTTTCGATCGCGGTGAGCACCTGATTTCCGACCCATTTATATGGAGGCATTCCTCCCCGTAGGGCATCCGAGCGCGTAAGCATTCGCGACCCGAAGACGGCATCCGTTTCCTGGTCGGCGTATTTCGCGACGATGTCGGGAATATGTTCCGGCGGATACTGTCCGTCCCCGTGCAACAAAATGACGATGTCGTATCCATGATCGATGGCGTACGTGTAGCCGATTTTCTGGTTTCCGCCGTAGCCCTGGTTTCCCGGTGTTTTCATAACCGAGAGATTTTTCAGACCGAGGTCGGTGCCTGTCTGAAGGGCGATCTGGACGGTGTCGTCTGTTGACGAATCGTCGATCACGAAGATCTCGGAAAAGAGGGGTCGGCACCAGTCGGGAACCCGTTTCAGGGTTTTTTCGATGTGATTTTCGGCATTGTAGGCCACGACGAACAGAGCTACTTCCTTTTCTAAAAAGACTGATTTCGCGGTTTCAGACGGTATCCGATCAGGGTGTTTTCTCGTTTGGCGTTTCATAGTATACTGGCTCAGAGGGTAATCACATACTTGGTTCATGTATTTATGATGACATATCGTCGATTTCTTGAAAAGACGAGGTCCGTTTCCGAAATAGGGATTTCATTCGTAAAGAGACATCCTTTTTTGCAGGTCGGACTCGTCTTTTTCTTTTTCGCCCTATTGTTCGTGGTTTCGTATATGACCATCGATAAGGTGTATTCTTTAGACGATCACTTTTTTCATATCCGTTTCGCGGCGACGATCGCCGAAAAGGGATGGGGTGCGTTTTCGGATTTTCAATCGATCTATTTTTCCAAGATGGGGATCGGACATGAATATCTCGTGTACTATAATTTTCTGTTCTACCTCGTACTCATCCCATTCTCATTCTTGGACCCGCTCGCCCTCGGAATCAAATGGTATAGCGTTTTCGCCCTCTCGGTCTCATTTACCGTCACATATTGGTTCCTGAAGAAGGCTGCCGTACGGTACCCGTTTCTGTGGGTGCTTATCTTTTATGTCGTTTTGGCACAGTCCGGGTGGCTGGTTCGATTTACTTTGGCACGTCCATTCACCTTGGCTCCGGTGTTTCTGATAGGGATGCTCTACGCGATTCATACTAGGAAATATGGGATTTCCGCATTGGTCGCTTTCTTTTATTTCTTCTGGCATACGGCAACGTTTATATTCCCGCTGTGTCTTGCAATCGGATACGTCGTGTTTGAGCTCTTTTACGGGAAGAAATTTGATGGAAAGAAGATCCTGCTACCGTTCCTTGGGACGGCGGTTGCGGTGCTTCTGGCATACGGCATCTCTCCCGGTGTGATCAGCTATCTGCGAGACGTCATTTTCCCGGTCTTTTTTGATTCGGCATTGAGAAAGGACTCCGGTATCGTGGAGGGGAACGAGGTGTACGGAAAAGATTTTTTCGATATCTTGAAATCTTTTTACGGTTTCCTGTCGGCGTTGTTCGTGTTTGGGTCTTATGAGATCCTTCTGTACATCAGGATGAAGCGCGGTATCCAAACCGAGGAAGAGCGAATCAGCCCAGATATCCAACCGCTCCGTTCGATGCTATTTATGGCGTCGATCGCATTTTTGGCCGCGTCGACCTTGAGCGCGCGGTTCGTCGATTACTTCGTTTATTTTTGTCTCCTGTATATCGCAATCGTCGGGACGGATATATTGCGGTTCGTCGTGATACGTGGTGAGGTGTTTCGGAAGGCGGCCGGAATCGGATTCCTGATCGTCTCACTCTATCTGTTCGTCAGCCTTACGCTAGATTTTTCGACGGGACTTGCCAGATCTCAGTCATATCTGACGGCTCAGGGACCGGCTGAGTGGCTGAATAAGAACGTAGAGCCTGGGAAAATAATTTTCAATTCGAGTTGGGGTTCATTTCCAACCCTCTATTATTTTACAGGGGATCGATTTCGTTATATCAACGGACTTGAGCCACGTTTCCTGTATGATCTGAGCCCGCGTCTCTATTGGATATGGAACCATATCGGGAGTGACGGGGCATACTGCGTCGAACAGGCCTGTCCGGAAGCCGTGGACCGTAAGCAATCGGATTTCAATGCGGGGGAAACGGGAAAACAGGCCTGGTATACGGACCAAGGGAGTCGTATCGCTGACTCTGTCCTGACGGATTTCTCGTCCGACATCGTGGTGGTCTCCCTTGACCAACAAAACCTATTGGATGTGATGGACCATTCGAGTCGTTTCAAAAGAGAATTCCTTGATAGGGAAAACAGTGCATACGGAGTGTATCGTGTCCTTCCGAAAGCGCGATGACGATTTTCGCAATCGTTCCAGTCGTGCTATGATATACGAAAATAAAATCAATCATCTATGAACGCCAAGTGTTCCATTCGCGGTTTCACCCTTATCGAACTCCTCATCGTCATTGCGATTATCGGTATTCTTGCCACAATCGTTCTCGTGAGTCTTTCGAGCGCAAGGGAAAGGACAAAGATCGTCGCGTTTAAGCAACAGGTGAATTCGCTCAAGACGGCGATTGTCGACCTATGTGATTCAAAACCACTGCCGGATGCCACTACTATCATCTCGAGCTTGAGAGGAGGCGTCTTGCCGGATGGAATTACGTTTACGAGTTCCGATATCGTGACCGCGAGTTGCGGACAGTCTGGGACTCAGGTATTCAAAATAAATATTCATTCGACGGCTCTGGCAACTCCATGCACCGGGACGGTCGAACAAACCGGTGTTACGAGTTGGGGCGGTTGCTAGCGACCGTCCCCCGTTCTTTTTTGGAGGAAACCTTTCAGTCTTACTTTTATGGCGTTTCTTTTTTTCATTTCCGGGCTTCTTGTGGGAAGTTTTCTCAATGTCGTCATTTTCCGGTTCGATACCGGAGAGACGGTGGTTTCGGGGCGGTCGCGATGCAATACGTGCAAGAAAACGATTGCCTGGTACGACAATATCCCGTTGCTTTCGTTCTTTCTGCTTCGGGGGCGCTGTCGAAAATGCCGGGAAAGGATCTCTTGGCAGTATCCGGCGGTCGAGGTCGCGACTGCCTTCCTGTTCGCCTGTGCCGGACAGTCCTTCTTCATTTTCGGAAGCGCCGAGTCGGTGATTGAAACAGTGTTCGCTCTTGGGCTCATCGCGGCGTTGATTATCGTTTTCACGTACGATGTCTTGTATATGGAAATTCCCGTCTCGGCGCTCGTCTTTGGGGCGGTGTGGACACTTTTGTCGCTGTTCCTTCTCTGGTTTCTTCCATCCCCGCGGGAGGCGTTTCTCGATTCTCGGCTGGCAGCGGGATTGATCGGCGGATTGGTCGCCTTCGCGCTCTTTTATGCGCTCGTCTTTTTTTCCGGAGAGACCTGGATGGGGGAGGGGGACGCATGGCTTGCGCTCTTGCTTGGGCTGGTGGTCGGATGGAAACTCCTCCTTCCGACCCTTACCCTTGCGTTTGGGTCGGGTGCGCTTGTCGGAATCGCACTCATGCTGCTTCGGAAGAAAGACCTGCAAAGCCGGATGCCGTTCGGTCCCTTCTTGGCGGCGAGCGTGATTTTTATGCTGTTCTTTGGTACAATGGTCGGGGAGGCCTTCGGATTTTTTACGGTATAGCGGATATGGAAAAACGGAAATTGAAATCGGACTTCCTGCGGGGATTCACGCTTGTGGAAGTGATGGTCGTGGCCGCGATGATCGGGATTATCTCGGCGATTTCTTTGGTTTCCCTGAGTGATTCGCGGGTGCAAGGCGACGTTATCGCGGGCGAGCGGACGCTTTCGGCTGCTATACGTGAGGCACAGGCATATGCGTTGACCGGAAAGAACATAAATGGGATGTGTGGTACGGATTCGTGTATTCCCTGTGAATTCCGTTTCCATGCGAACGGGGGAGCGTATTCCATCACACAGTCGAACATCGATTCTTCCGGTTCCTGTGGGCCATTTTCCACCCCCGTCGACATCCCGTTTCTCAATGGTGTTGTGGCATCCGATATGACGGTGATTTTTCTTGTTCCGCGCGCTGAGCCGTTGGACTCTTTCAGTAATGAGCTCGTTTCCGGGTCGATGGATTTTTCCCTCTCGAAGGCGGGAAAAGTCGGCCATGTCTGCCTGTATCCGCTTGGGCGGATCGAGGAGTTGCCGGTCGGAGTGTCGGGATGTTAATGCCAGCCAATACTTTCCATCCTATGCGTATCAAACGGAATGTGCTGAACGGATTTTCTCTCGCTGAAACGATGCTGTCGATGACCGTCCTAATCGTCGGCATATTGCCGATCCTTGCAGCTATGAACGGCGGTTTGAAACATTCCCTTGAGAGCCGTTCCATTATTACCGCGTCCGGACTCGCACAAGAAGGTGTGGAGCTTCTCAAAAACGTGAAGGATAATAACGCGTTCGCCGGCGGAACATCTCTTGCCGTTTGGCTCCCTCCTTCCGGGGGGCCGACCTGGAATGACTGTCGGATCGATTTCAATGATAATGCCGTTTCGACTACCGGATTTCCTGTTTCCTGCGGACAGTCGAATTTTTCCCTTTCAGGAACGCCGTATGTGCATGGTGGCGGATCGGGGAAATTCAATCGGAGGATATTCCTTTCCTATGACAGCACGAATGAGACGGTTGACTGCATAAGCGTTGTCTATTGGGGAAGTACGTATGTACCTTCCACCACTATGGCAGATGTGCGTTCGCAATGCAGTGCATCGAACGCCTGTGCGTATGCGGAGACTACGTTGACGCCATGGGAATAGAAAACCGTATGCATGAAGGTACTATGAGAAAAAAGAACCTCCGGGGATTCACGCTTATCGAACTGATCGTTTCGATGGGTGTCTTTATAGTGATGATCACGACGGTTTCGGCGACATTCGCTTCCGGATTCGCTTCCTATGGGAATGCCCGCGATCTCGAGCGGGATGTCGAGTCGGCGCAATATGCGATGAATACGCTCGCGAAATATCTTCGGACAAGTACGATTATCGACTCGACGCCGTCATCCGTCGTATTCTATGATTATTCCTCGAATCGTTGTTTTGAATACGAAATTACCGGAGCCGGCGTCTTGCAGGCGCGTATGAAAGATATCGTCTCATATTCTCAGTGCAGCGTTTCAGTCTTAGGGAGTCCGTTCGACCTGACGACGGGGTATGTTTCCGGCGAGTTCGTCGTCGATCCTTCCGTCAAGAGTCCGAAACATATGGGACGAGTGACGTTGTATCTCGATATACGAAAGTCTCCCACCTCGACGATGTCCGCGAATGTTCAGACCACGGTCTCGCTCCGCGATTACCAGTTTCTCGAGAACTAGGTCGCGATAGATAATAGGCCCATGGGTCGCTTTCGGGCGGCCTTTGTGTTTCTGCGTCGGTCGGGTATCATGGACAGGTATCGGAAGGGGCGGATAAACGGCATATCGCGATCGAGTATGAACCGGGAACAGGCGCGGGAACGCATCGAAAAACTCCGAGACGAGGTGGAACGGCACCGGATGCTTTACCACTCGCACGACGCGCCCGAGCTGTCGGACGAGGCGTATGATTCGCTGTTCCATGAGTTGGTGTCGCTCGAGGGGACCTATCCGGAATTCAGGACGGATACGAGTCCGACGACGCGCGTTGGCGGTGAACCGCTCGAGAAATTCGAGAAGGTGCGCCATGCGTCCAAGCAGTGGTCGTTCGATGATATCTTCGATCAAGACGAGCTTCGCGCCTGGGACGAGCGTGTCCGGAAATGGCTTTCGAAGGCAGGCATCGCCACGGAACCGGCGTATTGTTGTGAGCTCAAGATCGACGGGCTGAAGGTCGTCCTTACCTACGAGGATGGGAAATTCGTTCGCGGTGCGACGCGTGGCGATGGCGCGATCGGCGAGGACGTGACCCGGAATCTTCGGACCATCCGAACGATTCCGCTCGTCCTTTCCCGGCCGGTCACACTGACCGCGATCGGCGAGGCGTGGCTTTCACAGACGGAGCTTGAGCGGATCAATCGCGAACGGACTGCTCTCGGCGAGCCGCCGTTCGCGAATGTGCGCAATGCCGCCGCCGGATCGATCCGGCAGCTCGACTCCAAGGTGATGGCGGGTCGCCGTCTGGATTCGTTCGTATACGATCTCGATTCGGCCGAGGGTATGCCGATACCGGATACCCAGACCGGCGAACTCGAGCTGTTGCGCGAGCTCGGCTTCAATGTGAATCCGAACGCCCGTCTCTGTAAGACGCTTCACGATGTCGAGGACTATTATCGGGAGTGGACGGCGCGGCGGCACGAGCTGCCGTACGCGCTCGACGGTATCGTGATCAAGGTGGACGCGCGCGTCGCTCAGGACGCACTTGGCTATACCGCCAAGGCACCGCGCTTCGCCATTGCGTACAAGTTCCCAGCCGAAGAGGCGACGACCGTGGTCGAGGATATCGCGATCCAGATCGGTCGCACCGGTGTGTTGACGCCGGTCGCGCATCTGCGTCCGGTGCGTATCGCGGGGACGGTCGTCTCACGGGCGACCCTGCATAATGGGGACGAGATTTTGCGACTTGGCGTCCGGATCGGTGATACGGTCGTCATAAGAAAGGCGGGGGATATCATTCCCGAGATACTCCGGGTCGTCGAGAATCTTCGAACCGGAACGGAACGCTCGTTTTCTATGCCGAAGACGTGTCCGATCTGCGGTGGAGCTGTCTCGAAACGTACGGCCGGCAGTGTCGGGAATGAAAGTGTCGCGCTCTACTGCGAGAACCCGAAGTGCTTTGCGGTCGAGTTCGAGAAGATCGTGCACGCGGTCTCACGGAAAGGGTTCGATATCGACGGCCTGGGGGAGAAGATCGTCGAGCAGCTCCTGAATGAGGGGTTGATTTCCGATATGGCGGACATCTTCGATCTGACAGAAGGTGACCTATTGCCACTCGAACGGTTCGGTGAGAAGTCGGTCGCAAACCTTGTTGCCGCCATCGGGAGATCAAAGAGTGTCCCGTTCCGGCGTTTTCTGTTCGCGCTTGGTATCCGACACGTCGGTGAGGAGTCGGCAATCCTGATCGCGGAGCATTTGCAAGACCTGTTTCCCGAGGGATTGTCGAGTCTGCAAGCTATCATTGAGCGGTTTCCCGGAATCACCAAAGAACGTTGGGCGGAGATTCCCGGATTCGGCGAGAAATTCGGAGAAAGCCTTTTTGAGTGGTTCAACGACGATGCGAACCGGAGACTCCTTGGGAAGATGGCCGAGTTCGGCGTCGAGCCGCTCTTCCCGGAAGCTGTCGAAACGATATCTCTCGGGGCTCTCTCTGGAAAAACGGTCGTGGTCACAGGGTCACTCTCGCGCTTTACAAGGGACGAGGCAAAAGATATCATACGAAGGAACGGCGGGCATCCGGCCGGCTCGGTAAGTGCCAAGACGGACTTCGTTCTTGCGGGGGAGGACGCCGGGAGCAAACTTTCGAAGGCACGTGAACTCGGCGTGCGGATACTGTCCGAGGATGAGTTTCTCGGAATGATCGGGTGATATCGTCCATAATACCTTCCGTCACTCGGCATGTCTTTCGAGGCTGTCGTCGTCGGACTTCTATCGCATACTATGTTGACGACCGAAGAAGTGAAACACATCGCGCTCCTCGCCCGCATCGGCCTGTCCGAAGCGGAGACGGAAAAGTACCGGAAGGACCTTTCCGGCGTGCTTGATTTCTTTCACGAGCTCGAGGGACTCGACCTTTCGGGCGAGCAAGATGCCGACGGCATCCCGGTGAAGGAGAATGATACGCGCGAGGACCGTGTCGTGGCATTCGGCTCCCTTGGGCGGGAGGATATCCTCAAAAATGTCCCGGACCGGACGGATGGGTTCATCAAGGTGCGTTCCGTGTTCTGAGAGCCTCGCGTTTTTCACTCGGTCGTTTTTGAAGACGTACTCACGGGGAAAGTTTTCCATTTTCACTTTTCACTTTCGTTATGATCCGAGCACTGCACGAAAAACTGAAAAACAAGAAAACGACCGCGGGCGAACTTGCGGAGTCGTATCTTGTTCGTATCGCCGACCGCGATCCGGATATCGGCGCATATCTTTCAGTGCTCGGTGACGAGGCGCGACGAGCGGCGACATTCGTCGACGAGAAGATCGCTCGTGGCGAGACGATCGGCCTGTTGGAAGGGATTCCGGGTGCGGTAAAGGACAATATGTGCATGGAAGGAACCCGGACGACGGCCGGGTCGAAGATGCTCGACGGCTATATCGCCCCGTATGATGCAACTGCCGTCGGTCGGCTTCGCAGTGCAGGCGCGGTCATACTCGGCAAGACGAACATGGACGAGTTCGCCATGGGATCGTCCACGGAATCGAGTGCGTACAAGATGACGAAGAACCCCGTTGACACGATGCGCGTTCCCGGTGGTTCGTCGGGCGGTTCCGCTGCCGCGGTTGCGGCCGATATGGCCGTGTTCGCGCTTGGGAGCGATACGGGCGGTTCGATCCGTCAGCCGGCATCGTTTTGTGGCGTGGTCGGACTCAAACCGACGTACGGACGGGTCTCGCGCTACGGTCTTATCGCCATGGCATCGTCGCTCGACCAGATCGGCCCCTTTACCCATACCGTCGAGGATGCGGCGATTGTCCTTTCCGAGCTGTACGGATACGATCCGATGGACGTGACGACGGCCGAAAGCGACGGGAAGCGGTTCGAAGATTTCCTTACGGGTGATATCCGTGGACTTCGGATCGGAATCCCGAAGGAATACCTCTCAGACGCTCTGGATGAACGGATACGGAAGACATTTCTCGCATCGGTCGAGCGGTTCAAGTCGCTTGGCGCGGAAATAAGTGAAATCTCTCTTCCTCATGCGAAGTATGCGTTGCCGGTGTACTATATCATCATGCCATCGGAAGTGAGTTCGAATTTGGCTCGGTTCGACGGTATCCGGTTTGGTATGTCCGTGAACGACCAGGAAAAACGTTTCGCGAACTCCGATACATTGCTCGAGACCTACCTTGATACCCGCGACTACGGGTTCGGCGACGAAGTGAAACGGCGTATCATGCTTGGGACCTACGCGCTGTCGGCCGGATACTACGATGCGTACTACAAGAAGGCGCAGCGCGTCCGCGATCTCATCCGAAGCGATTTTACGAAGGCCTTCCGCGATGTCGACCTTATCTTTTCTCCGACCGCACCCGAGCCGGCCTTCCGGTTCGGTGCGAAGTCATCCGGCGATCCGGTCGGCATGTATCTTTCCGATATCTATACCGTGACGGCGAATTTGGCCGGTATTCCTGCCATATCGTTTCCGATGGGGACGGTCGAGGAAGACGGGGTAGCTCTTCCGGTCGGCGGACAGCTCATGGTGGCGTGGTTCGACGAAGAAACGCTTCTGCGCGGGGCAGACGCGTTCGAAAAGGCCGAAAAATAACATCAAACCGATGTCTACCGATATACCTTCGATCGTCGGAATAGCGGTGTTGCTCTGGCACGGACTCCAGCAGTCGGCCCTCTATTCTCTCGCGGCGTCGCTCCTCAAGATCTATACGGTCGTGGTGTGCATCGACGTTATATTGCTTTTGCTTCTGCATGATGTGCAGTCGAGTCTTCAGAAACAGCGGTTCGGTGGACGTCGTCCGCTCATCCCGCTGGCAAAGTTCCTCAAGCGTTGGGAGGCGATCAAAGCACGACTCGAAAGTGGAAACCCGTCGTACTACAAGGCGGCGATACTCGAGGCGGATGCGTTGGCCGATGAGATGCTTGGCGAGATCGGCTATGAAGGGGGGAATATCGGCGAGCGGCTTGGTCTTATCATGCCCGGTCAGATTCTTTCCGCGGAACGGCTCCAGGAAGCGCATAAGATACGGAATCGGATCATTCACGATCGGGAATTCTCACTTTCAAGGGAAGAAGCCGATGAACTTCTGGCCTTCTATGAGAGTTTTTTCAAGGAATTGGAGCTGATGTGAAATGTAATCGTTATAGTCACGAGTATGTTCAGGGAACACAGCGGCGTTCACGATATCCTTTCCGGAAATCCGGACAACTTCCAGCCGGAAGCCGCTTATACCGATGAGGAGCGGCGGTTGATCAGTGAGACGAAAGAACGGTGTGCTTCGGTCGACGAACGGAACCCTGACCTGATCAGGGAACTCGCTTCGAAACTGTTGCGTGAGATCGGTGGGAGCGATCATCCCGACCAGACGTTCTCTCCTGATGTGATGCCGATCCGGTACTCCCTTGAGTCTGGTCGGTACGGGAAGATCCTGGAATCGATTGAGGCGGAGAAACGGAAAATCGGTGATGCGGATCATCTGACGCTTTCCGGCCTCAGGGTGATCGAGGAATCGGCACGGCGGCTTTTGGAACTGGCGGACCTGTCCGAGAAGGTGTCCGAGGTTCAGGACGCACTTCGGGAATGCGTTGCTGTTGACGCGAAGGACTATGGAAACGTCCGGTCGGCCGCGACGCGTGTACTGTTTTCGATCGGAGCGAAGGATTCCTTCGAGAGGCCGTTCCGGGCGAAAAATCTGCCGACGGACTATTTTCTCGAGCCGGGAAGGTATGAGAAAGTCCTTGCTTTGATAGAAGTCGAAAAAAAGAAGATTGCCGATGCCGTCACGTCTGCCGATTCACGATCCGGCGCGATTATCGAGGAATCGGCCCGGGAGCTGTTGGAACTGGCGGACGAGATGACGGAGACCTTGTTCCGCCCAAGAAAAATCGAATGGGCGAAGGATGATATCTGGTTGTCTGAAAACGGGATCGGGGTGGCGAGGAAAGAGTTGGATGAGGCGCTTGGGATACTGCGGGCGAACGGCATCGATCCGGTTGAAAACGAGAGGAAGCGGAA
Source organism: Candidatus Moraniibacteriota bacterium (assembly GCA_037139695.1). Taxonomy (GTDB): domain Bacteria; phylum Patescibacteriota; class Minisyncoccia; order Moranbacterales; family UBA1568; genus JAAXTX01. The sequence continues at coordinate 26,050 of JBAXFX010000003.1, forward strand.
AAACGGGGAACCGTATGAACGGGTATCGATACCCGATGGGCCGGTTGGAGATGCATTCGATGCGTATCTTCGTGCGGCGGAAACGATACGGACGAAAACCGAAAAAATCGACGAGGCGCGCGGGCTCCTGGACCAGTACGATGTCCGCGCCAAGGAGACGGCCGTGGAAACACCGAAAACCGGGAAGAAGGTCCCGAAAGGGGTGTTGGAGGAATCGAAGCCATAAGACGCTTCATGGCGGGCCGGTTGACAGGATGGGCCGGGCTTGGTATGCTTATCCCATACGAAGCCTCTGACGGGCTTTTTTTGAAACAGGAAATATGCCGAATATCATCGAATTCCTGAAGGAAGCGAAGGCGGAGCTCCTCAAGGTCGTTTGGCCGACGAAAGAGCGGATGATTCGCGATACGGCCATCGTGGTCGGTATTTCGCTTTCCACGGCGGTATTTCTCGGATTGCTCGACTTCGTTTTCGAGAGTCTCGCGAAGAAATTCCTTTTTTAAGATCAAAGGTAATTTTAAGATCAAAGGTAACCGTTTCTTTTTTTCCAAGCACTATGGCGAAGCAGACACAACATCACGGTCGGGCCTGGTACGTGCTTCACACGTATTCCGGATATGAGGACAATGTCGCCCGGAATCTCAACCAGCGTATCGAGTCGATGGACATGCAGGAATATATTTTTGATGTCCTCGTCCCGAAGGAGAAGAAGATCAAGATCAAGGGCGGGAAGCGCGTGACCGTCGAGGAGCGCATCTATCCCGGATACGTGCTCGTGGACATGATGGTGACGGACGCGTCATGGTATGTGGTCCGCAACACCCCGAACGTCACCGGGTTCATCGGTCTCGGCACCACGCCGACCCCGATTGATTCGAAGGAGATCGACGCGCTCAAGAAGCGGATGGGCGTTTCCGAACCGAAGTACAAGGTGGATGTCCGCAAGGGCGATGTGGTGAAGGTGATGGACGGTCCGTTCAAGAATTTCGACGGCAAGGTCGAGGAAGTGGACGAGGAGAAGGGTAAGCTCAAGGTGTTCGTGTCGCTCTTCGGGCGCGAGACGCCGGTGGAGCTCGACTTCCTTCAGGTGAAGAAGGCATAATCAGATTACAACACCGCGGTTCGGATCGAGTGATTTCCGGCAGGCGGGGTTCCAAGAGTATATGGCAAAAGCGATCAAGACGGTCATCAAGCTGCAGATTCCGGGAGGTAAGGCGAACCCGGCTCCACCGGTCGGTCCGGCGCTCGGTCAGCACGGACTCAATATCCAGGGGTTCTGCATGCAGTTCAACGAGGCGACCAAAGACCGTCCGGGCGAGGTTATCCCAGCCGAGATTACGGTGTATGAGGACCGCACGTTCGACTTCGTGCTCAAGACGTCGCCGGCAGCCGAGCTGCTGAAGAAGGCGGCCAAGGTGGAGAAGGGCGCCGCGAATCCAAAGAAGGACAAGGCTGGAACCGTCACCGCCGAGCAGGTTCGTGTGATTGCTGAGCAGAAGATGGAAGACCTGAACGCCAACGATGTGGATGCCGCGGTGAAGATCGTCTCCGGAACGGCCCGCTCGATGGGAATCAAGATCGAGGGCTAGAGACAGCTAGCCGCTATCGGTTAACGGGGAACGCGGGCAGACCCTTCCGTCTTTGCGAAGGAATGAATGTGAATATTCATGATTGAAGCAATCCAGTCCGGTCGTTCGTGAGCGACAGGACCAGGAAGAATGGAAAAGGGTTGGCCGGATTGCCACGGATGGTTACATCCTCGCAAAGACAGACGGGGAATAAGGAGAAGGGAACGGATACTATCGATAATTAATTTTGTGGGAGATGCGGGTCACAAGATCCGATCGTTATCACCACGAACGACAATCATATGAAGCACGGGAAGAAATATCGCCAGGCCGCGGGAAAGATCGTCAGCAAGGAGGAGTATTCGCTTGAGGACGCCATCACGTTCCTGAAGGAGAACGCCATCGCGAAGTTCGACGAGTCGGTCGAGGCACACATCCGTCTCAATATCAATGCCAAGAAGTCGGACGAGTCGGTCCGCGCGACCGTCGTGTTGCCTTTCGGCACCGGCCGGGTCAAGAAGGTCGCGGTCGTGACGAACGCGGCTGACAAGGCGAAGGAAGCGACCGATGCCGGAGCGGTACTTGTCGGCGGTGAGGAGATCGTCGCGGGTATCAAGGATGGGAAGATCATTCCCGGTTCCGCGTTCGACATCCTGCTTGCCACGCCGGACATGATGCCGAAGCTCGCGGCTGTCGCGAAGATCCTCGGCCCGAAGGGACTCATGCCCAGCCCGAAGAACGAGACCGTCACCGTGAAGATTGCCGACGCGGTCGAGATGCTTTCCAAGGGAAAGAAGGCGAGCTACAAGAACGACGACTCGGGCAATGTGCACCAGGTCATCGGGAAACTTTCGTTCTCGGCCGAGCAGCTTGCCGCGAACTTCGAGACCTGGAGCGAGTCCGTCCGCAAGGCCAAGCCGGAATCGACCAAGGGGAAGTTCATCAAGTCGATCACGCTCTGTTCGACCATGGGCCCGGGCGTGTCCATCAAGCTCCCGTAATTTTGCCTTTCTCAAGCGAAAAACGGACCCTTTCCGGGGTCCGTTTTTTCATATATAATAGGTAGGCATCAACGGACAGTGAGCAGACGACAGTTAACGAGTTAACGTGTTCACGGGTTCGATGCTTCGATATCGCTTTCACAAATCGTTAACGCATCGACGGCATATTTATACGAATCTTTTCTCATGTCCGTCATTGTTTCACTTTAACTTTTCACTCTCATGTTCCCGTCCCGATATTTTACACTTTTCGCTTTAAATTTTTCACTTCCATACCTATGATCCTTTCCGACCGCGACATCATCAAAGAACAACGCAGGGGCGGGATTGTTATCAAGCCGTTCAGCCGCAAGCACGTCCAGCCGTCGAGTGTCGACTTGCACCTCGACCGGCATTTCCTCGTCTTCGACACGACGCACAACTTCGTCATCGATCCCAAGGCGCCGGCCGAGAATCTCATGAAGCCGATCGAGCTCAAGAAGAACGAACCGTTCATCCTCCATCCGGGGGAGTTCGCGCTCGGACTCATCGCCGAGGAGACCGGCGTGTCCGACGCCTTCGTCGGTCGCCTCGAAGGCAAGAGTTCCCTCGGCCGCCTGGGACTCATCATCCACACGACCGCGGGCTACCTCGATCCGGGCAACTCGCTCCACCTCACGCTCGAGCTCTTCAACGCGGGGCGCCTCCCGATCAAGCTCCACTACGGCATGGCGATCGGGCAGATCGCCTTCGAGCCGCTCTCGTCGCCGTGTGAACGCCCGTACGGCTCCAAGGGGCTCAACTCCAAGTACTTCGGCGACAAGAAGCCTGTCGCCTCCAAGATGTATCTCAACTTCAAGAAAAAGTAAAACGGTATGGATGTATTTCAGAGCCGAAATACCGACCCATTTTAACGGATGTATATCAACGAAAAAAATATGAGCTTTGAGAATTATCGGGATAATTCTGATACGACGGGAAACACTTCATCCGGTGAAGGCATTGTGTCGGCCGAAGATACGGTTTCGGAAGTCCCGGAATCGCAGCCTGCGAATCCGTATGCCCGATATGTCAGGAGGAACGGCGACGGTTTCTCGGTGCTTCTGCCGGGTGCTTTGGATACGAAGACCGGCGAGAACGTGGGGTTTAGTACGCGGACGTGTGAAACCTGGGAGGAGGCGTTGGCCGTCGCGGACAAGATATGGAAAGGGGCTGATGAGTTGGCGGAAAAGGTTTCGCTTGAAAAGACATTCACGAAAACATTCTACCGGATCGACGAGATACCAGAAGGGGGTTATCGGGTGACGCTTCCGGGGCTGTATAATTCGAAAACGGGATATTATCTCGGGACGTCGAATCGCGACTTCGCGACCTGGAAAGAGGCGAAGGAATTTTATCTGCAGGTGCGGGAAGGAAAAGAAAAGCTTTCGAGGAATCCGATTCTTGAAATTCAGACGGGCGAGCGGGAAAAAATCTCTTTTTCCGATTTCGATTCCTTTGATCCGCAGATCGCACCTTCGGAATCATCCCATGCCCTCCCGGCCTCGATAGAAAAATACCTGTTAGACGAAAAAAAACGAACGGGATCGGACGCCGGGTCGTCTACGTATCAGGAAACGGTGAAGGAACAGAATTGGGAGAGAAAACTCTTTTCTTTCGTTTCCTCGTATCTTGAGAATGAAGGGGCTGAGACGGTCAAGCGGCTGGAAATCGATCATCTGGAGAGTCTGACGCCGAAACAGGCGGTCGCATTGGCAACCGAAGTCGTCATCGATCTGACGAAGTACAAAAAGTCTGATACGAGGAAAGAACGGGAGGCACGCGGGGAGTCGACCGATACAAAAACGCGGGCCGATCAGTGTACCGTCTTGCAACTCCTGCATGAGGGACAGGTACGACGGAACGACGAACGGTGGGAGGGAAACGGGGTCTGTCGGAATTTCGCCGATTCGGTAAAGGCTGTTTTTGAGGCATTGAAGAAAAACCAGACCAGGTTCAATCGTCTTCGCGACACGTATTGTCTCTTCGAAAGCGATGAGAACTCATTCGCGCCGTCGCGGGGAAAAAAGAAGGGCGACAGGATCGGACATGCGTGGAATACGTTCGTTACGGTTTCACAAGAAGGTGCGGCCGACGCCGTAATCGTCGATGCCACCTGGGCGGAGCGGAATCTGGAGACGAAAAAGGCCGAGGGTCTGGATTATACGCTCAGCCGTATGGAGCCGATTATCAACGCGGTCGGACGTGATCTCCGGGAAGACGCTCCGGAACGGGACGAGCAATTGCGACATATATTGTCATTTTATCTCCTGAAAATGGAGACGCCCGGCGATACCGGAGGACTGGTGACTCCCGAGGAGGAACGGCAATTTTACGCGACGAGAGCCTTGGACTTCATTATCCGCCAGGGTCTGACCCATGGGCTGCCGAATGCGCTTGTCGAGGCTATCGGGAAAGAATATCAGACTTTCGGGGAAGGGGTGGACAAGAAAGAGGTCGAGACCCTGTATTCGATATTGGGGGATCACCCCGGTATGGATTTTTCGAGCGTGTTCAGGACATACCTGAAAGACAAGGAGTTTTCGGTGTATCGTGCTGACGACATCATTTTCAAGAATGACGATATGCAGAAGGCGGCTTTTGAGGAGTTGAAAACCCGGCAAGGATTCGATTCGTTCCTGAAAGAGAGTCCGAAGTTCAGGATCCGTATGCGCGAGGCGTTGCCGGGTCTGTTCATGGGTTTTTCCCCGATGACGAAACCGGAAGATCGGAAAGAGCTCCTGTTCCTGATGGGAAAGTCAAATTTTTTGCGCTGGGAAGAGAACAGGATCGGAACGACGCAGGAGTCATATGACGAATTTCTCGCCAAAAAACGTGTCTTGCTCCATGACATGAACCCGGCGCGATATGACGATACGGTTGCGGATCTGGACGATTATCAGTTGGTGAAGAAATGTGACGCGATCTATAAAGATCTGAAGAGCGGCTAAGTGGGCATGGCTTGGTTTATAGGATTTGATGAAAGGAAAATAAAGTCCGAAATGGGGTCAGGTACAATTTTTGAATGTTGCTTAGTCCTATGAATCTTATCCGCGCGACGGAAAGCGACATGCCGGTGCTGCTCGGGATAGAGGAGACCGCGAAAGATCTGATCGTCTATAATTGGGGGTTCACCGACTCGGAGTTTTTGGAGTGGATCAATACCGATATCGTCTATCTGATCGAGGAGGACGGCGTCATGGTCGGGGACATATCGTACGCGGTGAAGGATGCCGATCATGCCTATATCACCGGGCTCGTCATCGTGCCGGAGTTCCAACGGCGGGGACTGGCACGCAAGGCGATGAACATGATGCTCGACGAGCTGAAGGAGTTCCGACATCTGGCACTCGACGTTCATCCGGACAATCACGCGGTTCGGCTTTACGAGTCCCTCGGCTTTGTCGCCACAGAGCGAAAAGAAAATTTTTATGGCGACGGTCAGCCCCGGATCATCATGGTGAAGGACCGGTGACACATCGGGTACGTAAAAAAGACCTGGTGTTTTATGTTCTCTTGACCCGTTTTTGTTTTCTTTCTATACTGGAGGGGAGTATGAAAGGACGAACTGTTGACAACTCTCCGATCGTGAAGAATGATGGCGCGGAAGCGGGTCGGGTTTCGTCGCGTACCGAAGTGTCCGCCTGTCTGCTCCGGCGCCTCTCGCGTATCGAGGGGCAGTTCCGCGGTATCCGGAAGATGGTCGAGGAGGAACGCGACTGCCTGGATGTCATCCAACAGGTGACTGCGGTCCGCGAGGCGATCACGATGCTCGGCATCGAGATTCTCAAGGACGACTTCGTCTGTCGTCGAAGCGGGAAGGATGTGGATGAGAAATTTTTGAAAACCGTTTTCAAATTACGGTAGTCGAATGTTGCCAGGAGCCGTTTTTCCGGCAGTGTGAGCGAGGGCATCCTCACTCATTCCGCCGGGGAAGTACCCGCCCGCCATGCCGGCGTGACGGCATCGCCTCGGAAGGGTATAATCAATTCAAAGATAACAGAAAGGGACGGTGCGACTCGGCATTGCCGAGGCGTGTCATTCCGAAAAAACGTATGAGCCAGGTCGTGATACTGACGGACGGGAATTTCGAAGCGGAGGTGATCAAGTCGGATATCCCGGTCCTCGTGGACTTTTGGGCGCCGTGGTGCGGGCCGTGCAAGATGATGGCCCCGGTGCTCGAGGAACTCTCCGTGTCGCTTGATGGAAAACTGAAGATTGCCAAACTCGACGTGGACGAGGAAGCGCATCGTGAGCTTGCCATGAAGTATCGGATCCAGAGCATCCCTGCGTTGAAGCTCTTCAAGGGCGGCGAGGTCGTCAAGGACTTCATCGGGTTCCGACCGAAAGACGTTTTCGAGGTCGAGCTCGGCAAGGAACTGTAACAAGGGGATGAACACGGACAAGATCTATCCGCTCGCCGTCATCGGCGCGGGGCCGGCGGGACTCTCGGCGTCCATCTATGCCTCGCGCTACGGAATCGATCATATCGTGATCGGTCATCTTCTTGGCGGGCAGATTTCCGAGACGCACGAGATCGACAATTATCCCGCTATCGAGGCCGCGAACGGTGCTGAATTCGCCGAATCGCTCGTCGCGCATGCGCGGAAATTCGGAGCGCCGATCGAGAACCGGATGGTGATGAATATCGCGAAGGAAGATGGCGGTTTCGCCGTCTCTCTTGACGGCGGGTCGGTCATTCGGAGCAAGGTACTCCTATTGGCCACCGGGACCAGGCGTCGCACGCTCGGCATCGACCGCGAGTCGGAATTCCTGGGTCGGGGCGTGTCGTACTGTGCGACCTGTGACGGGTTCTTCTATCGTGGCCGTACCGTGACCGTGATCGGCGGGAATAATAGCGCCACGGGTGCAGCTGTCTATCTTGCTGGCATCGCGGACAAGGTCCGACTTGTCTATCGTGGCGCGCAGCTTCGTGCGCAAGAACATCTTTTGAAGGCGCTTCGTGAACGCCCGAACGTGGATATCATCCTCGATACGAACGTCATTTCGCTTATTGGCGAGGAATCGCTTACAGCGGTGAAACTCGATCATCCGTATGAGGGTTCCGATATACTCCCGACGGACGGGCTTTTTATAGAGATCGGGTCAGATCCGAGTGCTGATTTCGCCCGCGACCTTGGGGTTGCGACGGACGAGAGCGGGTTTATCAAAGTCAATGCCGACATGTCGACATCCGTCGCCGGCATCTATGCCGCGGGTGATATCACCGACGGGTCGGACAAGTTCCGGCAGGTGATTACCGCCGCTGCCGAGGGCGCTATTGCCGCACGGAGCATCCATACTGTGCTTGCGAAGTCGGCCGTTTCGTAACCGTCGAACCGTTTCCGGATATGCATAAAGGACCGTGAGCGGTCTTTTTCAGTCGGTCATCCGTATCGCTGTATATGCGCCGAAGCGAGGAATACTTACTTAGTATCTATCTCAAATCTCATGTCGAGCTGTAAATCCGAAAATTTCGAGCGAAAACCATGAAAAAGGAGAGAAGGCTACTGTCGTAACCTGACGAGTTTTGAATGGTTTGCAGCCGAAATTTTCGGATTTCAGCCGGCAAGCGGATTTTTTGCCTTATATAGGCGTTGAGATTTGAGATAGATACTTATGGTTGCGATCACTGGCATATAGCGTCATATCGTAGCGATCGTTTGAGAGAGGCTGTAATCGCATTTTCGGCGGACCCTTTTGGGCCTTTCATGGAAATGGTATAGAATGAGGGCATAATGCGTGCGAATCCCGGAGATGAACAGGAAAAGAAAAGAATCGAAAAAGCATAAGAAACAGGAGCGCGGCGTGAAGATCGGGCTCGCGCTTTCCGGCGGGTCGGCGGTCGGTATCGCGCATGTCGGCGCGGTGCGCGCGCTCCGCGAGGCGGGGATCGGCATCTCGTGTGTCGCCGGGACGAGTGCTGGAGCGGTCGTGGCCGCTTGCGTGGCGTTCGGTGTTCCCGAGGAGAAGATGATCGAGCTCTCGCGTAAGCTCAGCTGGTCGAACGTATCCGCGTTCGGCTATTCGAAGCTCGGTCTCAACTCGAACCGACCGGTCGGCGACCTCATGAAAAAACTCGTGGGAAACGTGCGGATCGAGGACGCGCCCATCCCGCTTGCGATCGTCGCCACCGATATCGACACGGGGGAGAAAGTCGTTTTTCGGAAGGGGAATCTCGCCGAGGCGGTCATGGCGAGCACCTGCATCCCGGGATACTTCGTGCCGGTCGAGATCGATGGTAGGCGCCTTGTGGACGGCGGAATCGTGGAAAACCTGCCCCTCCCGTCGCTTCGGTTCATGCGGCCCGAGACTCGGGTCGGTATCGACCTCGGATACTGGCGGACGCTCCAGAAGGCGAATACCGTTCTCGACGTGATCACGAACTCGTACAGCATCCTGGTCGACGGCCAGGTGGCGGAAATGTCAGTTCGGGACGGCATCGTCGTCCGGCCGCATCTCGAGGGATTTTCTATCTCCGATTTCAAGCGGATGGACGAACTGATCGACATCGGATACAAGGCGACGCGCGAACGGATACCGGCAATCCGTCGGCATGCTCTTGCAGTACTCTTTTCTCCCATCGGTTTGTTCCGTCTTCTTTCCCGGCGATTCGGCTTCGGACCCGGTTCACGGAAAAAGAAACGATCATGAATGTTTCCGATCTGAAGGAAATCGTCGCCTCATACGGGATCGTCCTTGGAAAGCTTCGCGAGGATATTCCGCTGTTTGGCAGTCCTGAACGGACCGAATGCCGGGTCGCATTCGAGGATGCGGATGGAAGACTCTATATTTTCGAGGAGGTCGCATTGTCGAGATTGGAAAAGAAGAAAGCGATCGCACGGACGCTATCGGCGCTCGCTTCGGCGGATTCTTCGCTTCCCTTGGCGCCGTATCTGCGTCTTCCTGACGGGGTTCATATCCTCGAACGTGATGGACGATATTTCCAGGTCGTGCCGTATATCGAAGGTGTTCCGCTTGATCGGAGCCGGTATCTCGGTGATGACTGGCGCGGGGTTGCCGCGGCAGAATACCTGATCGGTATGCGCCACGCATCCGCCTCGCTCCGTCCGGATGAGATGGGGCCGATTCCGGGTCCGTTCCTGCTCGGAGCGTATACCGATGAGTTGGTCGGCAAAATCACTCGGAAAGACCCGGACGTCCTTTCCGGCATCATGCCCGTCTTGGAATATCTCGAGAAAGCATATTTCCCGCAGGAAGCGTCCCTGCCTACCGCATTCTGTCATGGCGATTACCATCCCGTGAATATCATCTGGGACGAACACGGCGTGGCCGGCGTGATCGACTGGGAATTTGCCGGTCCGAAGGCCGGACTCTATGATGCGGCGAACATGGTCGGGTGCCTCGGCATGGAAGACCCGGACGCGCTCAAAGGCGGTATTGTCACCGGATTTCTGAAGACGCTTCGGAAATCCGAAGTGTTCGTGGAAGATGACTGGGCCGGGTTTCCGGATCTTCTTCTCGCGACACGGTTCGCGTGGCTTTCCGAATGGCTCCGATTCAAGGACCGGGGATTGATCGCTCTTGAGACGGAATACATGAATCTCATCCTCGAGAACCGGGATTTTCTGTCCGGAATCTGGGGTATCGGATGACTATGCGTGCCTTGATGGTGGACAATGGCTGGCTGTCGGGGGTATCATTCGATCATATGAGTATATGAGGCGGTTGTCATTATTCCTAAAAAGGGCGTATGCGTAAGAAAATCGTGAAAAATATAGCGGATACCCATATCGGCGGATTCATGCAGTTCATACGGGAACAGGGCGTGGTCGGACTCGCGACCGGTTTTCTTCTCGGTGGTGCGGTCTCGAAAGTCGTCACGGCATTCGTGACGGATATCATCAATCCGGTCATGAGTATCGTGCTTGGTTCGGCGGAAGGATTTCGTCAGGCCTCCGTGAAGATTTTCGGCGTGGATGTACTCTGGGGTGATTTCGCGAGCGTGCTGATCGATTTCTTGATTGTCGCGGCGGTCGTCTACTTCGGATTCAAGGGGCTCGGCCTCGACAAGCTCGACAAGAAGAAAGAGAAACCGGAAGAGAAGGTCGAGGATACGGGAAAGAAAAAATAGGCCGATCGGAATCCTATATCCGATAAAAAAAAGAACAGGAAGCCGCATAGCGATTTCCTGTAGTGGTTCGTTCCGACAGATCATGTCATGTCGTTACGGCATGACCGAGGTAGTTTCCGCATACGTCCGATGCTATGCAGAATTTACCCGTTCCTTTAAAAAATAATTTTCCGAGAAAGCGATCCCAGGTCTGGAAACGGAAAGATCCGTCCTGACCGATTTTGATCTCCTCCATTCCGGGCATGATGTTCCCGCTGAACTTTTTTGTGATCGCGGCGATAAGCTTAGTCGCGCTTTCTTTCGTTGCAGGCGTTCTTTTGGGAGCTGTGAAAGCCATTATGGTAATATTTAATTATGTTTAAGAACAAAACCAGCCTGATACTCAGGTTGATAGTTCATTCATATCACATATATTCTGAATGCGCAAGGTCTCAGAAGTGATGCCACGGAAAGCCTGTATCCGGTCTAATTTTTTCGCTTCGGCGGGCAACGGCATTCGAATCATTCATTTCCGGCTTGATAACCCCGGGAAACGGTGTTACCATGTGTCTGTTCCTTATTTTCTCTATCTGGCGCCAATCGGCGTTGTTTTGGAGAAAATGATTGTTGTAACGGAGAGATGGCTGAGCGGCTTCGGCCCTTCATTCCGCTCGGGCGGAATAAAGGGCCACCGTGGCATGGGGTAACACCCATCGAGGGTTCGTCCGGCATGCGCCTACACTGCTCATTGTTCTCGTGGTGTACCCGGCGAATGCCCGGGCGAATCCTTCCAACGTTGAATGACAATCGGTTCATGATGAGTATAGAAACTGGAGAGGTGGCTGAGTGGTCGAAAGCGGCACACTGCTAATGTGTTGTGCGGGTAAAACCGCACCGCGGGTTCGAATCCCGCCCTCTCCGCAGTGAATGAAATGAACGAGGAAGAGGAGAAAGCGAACTGCTTCGCTTTCGAGTGGGATGAGAACGGATTTCCCCTGAAAGGGAAATCAGTGGCACGGAGTGGAATCCCGCCCTCTCCGCAAAAGCAAATATCCGCCCCTTCCGAAGGGGCGGATATTCGTTTCTTTGAGGATGGAAGGGGGATTCGAAGGGTATTCCAAAAAAGCAAACTGCTTTGCATTTTTGGAAACCCGGGCTCTGGATGAGGAGATTCGCTTAAACAGCGAATCGACGAGGGAGGAGGAATCCCTCTCTCTCCGCAGTGAATGAAATGAACGAGGAAGAGAAGCAAGCCAACTGCTTGGCTTGCGGGAGGGATGAGAACGGATTTCCCCTGAAAGGGAAATCAGTGGCACGGAGTGGAATCCCTCTCTCCGCAGTGAACGAGGAAGAGAAGCAAGTCAACTGCTTGGCTTGCGGGAGGGATGAGAACGGATTTCCCCTGAAAGGGAAATCAGTGGCACGGAGTGGAATCCCTCTCTCCGCAGTGAACGAGGAAGAGAAGCAAGTCAACTGCTTGGCTTGCGGGAGGGATGAGAACGGATTTCCCCTGAAAGGGAAATCA
>JBAXFX010000004.1:0-32434 GCA_037139695.1 Candidatus Moraniibacteriota bacterium
GGCTAAGACAATATGCGATAATTTCATTCGATGGTTGCGCTTCCTCCAAGGAGCTAAGCTCCTGTATACAGGAGCTTAGCTCCTTGGGAAAGTCGTTCTTCATTCCGGAACCCATCCCCTTCGTTTCCCTTCCGTCCTTTGTTCCCCCTTCGTTTCCCCTTCATCTCCCCTTCCGTCTTTGCGAGGAGTCTTCGACGAAGCAATCCAGTTCTGTCGCTTGCGAGCTTTGCGGGAGAATTCCCAAGGTCCAACCTTAGGAAAGAAAGCGACTCTCCGAAGTGGGATCGTTTCGATTTCCGAGAGAAAACAAAAACCCCGCTCTTCACGAAGGGCGGGGTTGAAATCGATTCGAGTGACTAGCGCTTGCTCCACTGCGGAGCACGGCGGGCCTTCTTGAGTCCCGGTTTCTTGCGCTCGACGGAACGGGCATCGCGGGTAAGGAATCCATGCACACGAAGCAACGTTCGCTGAGTCTCGTCATGCTTAAGGATGGCACGGGCCACACCGAGACGGATCGCTTCCGCCTGCGCGTTCGTACCGCCGCCCTTGACCGTCGCCGAGACGACGAAATCACCGGAAAGTCCGAGTGCCACAAGTGGCGCGAGCAAGACCGGCTGGAGCGCGACCGGAAAATACGTCGTGTACTCTTTCTTGTTGACGATGTGCTTGTCGTTTCCCTTATCCGGATACAGCCGAACCTGAGCGACGGCCGTCTTGCGACGTCCGACGGCATAAAGATACTTGCCGCTCGTGGCGGAAGCCTTCGCGGGAACCTTTTTCTCCTTCTTCTCGATGATTGCGGTTTTCGTGGCCATATCCTTATTCGTGATTCACATGAATAGTCTCTTCCTCGCGCTGCTCATCCTTGTACATCCGAAGCCGGGTGAGCATCCGCGCTCGAAGCTTGTTCTTCGGAAGCATCCCGTATACGGCCTGATAGAGCACCTTGCGGGAGTCTTTCTTCATCTGGTCCTTGAAAGCGATGGAACGGATGCCTCCCGGATACCCGCTGAAATGGTGATACATCTTGTCGTCGCCCTTGTTGCCGGTGACCTGGAGCCCGTCGGTATTCACGACCACCACGAAATCACCGCCGTCGATATTCGGGGCATAATCGACTTTCGTCTTTCCCGAGACAACGCCGACGATCTCCGTCGCGAGCCGACCAAGGACCTTTCCCTGGGCATCGAACAGATGGTATTTCCGGTTGACCTGATGTTTCATACGGTTGGATTCCTAGGCAACAAATTCGATGACGGCCATTTTGGCGCCGTCCCCTTTTCTCGCTTCAAGCTTCACGACGCGGACATAGCCGCTATCGCGCCCCTCGAACCGGGAGATGAACTCCGGGGACACGAGCTTCTCGACCGTCGCGGTGGGAAGCGTCCGGCGCAACTCACGAATGGCATTGAGTTTCTTCGTCGAGTCGACGACGCTCTTCTTCGCCTTGTTCATGAGAGGATCCACCTTGTCCTTGAGCTCCTTTGCCTTGGCAAGGGTGGTCTCGATCCGCTCGTGCAACACGAGGCTGCCGAACATCGTCCGGAACAGCGCACGGCGTTGGTTCCGGTTCCTGCTCAGTATCCGTCCCGATTTTCTGTGATTCATACGAAAAGCTCGCTACGATCCGATTATTCCGAAACTTCCGGCTTCACTTCTTCCTTTTCCTTCTTCGCGGTCTTCTTGGCGGCCTTCTTCGGGGTGGCGACAACCTCTTCCGAAGCGGTCTCGTCCTGAATGGCCGAGAACTGCCCGACGAGGATATCCACTGCCTTCGCGAACGCGGCTTCCGGCGCGATACTGCCGTCCGTCACGACCTCGATCGAGACCTTGTCATAATCCGTCCGCTTGCCAACGCGCATGTTCTCGATCTCGTAGTTCACGCGACGCACCGGCGTGTAGATCGCGTCGAGCGCGATCTTGCCGATCTCGCGTTCCTCCACCTCGCGCACCTCGACCGGAACGTATCCGATACCCTTCCCGATCTCGAGTTCCATCTCGAACTCGGCCTTCTTGTCAGTCAATGTGACGATGTGCTGGTCGGGATTCACGATCTCGACCGAAGACGGCGCCTTGATATCGCCGGCCGTCGCGATACACTCGCCCTTGACCTTGAGCGTCACCATGACCGCTTCGTCGCCATGCAGGCGGAAGCGAAGCTGCTTGAGATTAAGGAGGATCTGGACGGCATCCTCGAGTACGCCCGGAATCGCGGTGAATTCGTGCGAGACACCCTTGATCTTCACCGACTGTGCGGCCGCGCCCTCAAGCGAGGACAGAAGAACACGACGGATCGCGTTGCCGAGCGTCGCACCATAACCGGGATAGCATCCCTGGATCTCGAATTTCGCGACATGGTCACCGATCTGGGTGACTTTGGGTTTCTGTGGTACCGGAATCATAGGTTTTCTCCGAACGCTCCGGCGGCGCGTTGCGGCGCCGGGACATCCTCCTTCGGATTACTTATGGGTTACTTCGAGTAGTACTCGACGACAAGCTGGGGGTCGACATTCACCTCGACATCGTCACGGCCCGGCAGGGAAACCACTTTCCCTTCGAGCTTGACCGCGTCCATATCGAGCCACTTCGGGATATCTTTCTTCCCGGAAAGCTTCTCGGGGAGATCCTTGAAATAGGTTTTCTCGCGCTTGCCCGGCTTCACGGTGATCACGTCTCCAGGGCTCACTTCGAACGACGGGATATTCATGCGGCGACCGTTCACGGAAAAACAACTGTGCGAGACGAGCTGACGGGCCAGTGCGCGCGACGGGGCAAACCCGAGCCGATACACCGCGTTGTCCAGACGGCGCTCGAGACGGCCGAGGAGCTCATTCCCGACGATGCCCTTGCGACGGCTCGCGTCGTCGAAGTGACAGCGGAACTGGCGCTCCATAACGCCATACACACGCTTGATCTTCTGCTTCATGGCCAACTGACGGCCAAATTCGCTACCGGATCGGGACGGCTTGGCACCGTGCACTCCCGGGGCGGTCGGACGGCGGACCATCGCGCACTTCTGCGAAAAACAACGCTCCCCCTTGAGGAAGAGTTTCTCGCCGGCGCGGCGGCAAAGCCTGCATTTATCCATGATTCGTGCCATATCGTTTCGCTTCTTGGTCCGTGATTAGATTCTCCGCGGTCGCTGAGGACGGCAACCGTTGTGCGGGAGAGGGGTAATATCCTTGATTGAAAGGAGGACGAATCCGTTGTTGGCGAGCGCGCGGACCGATGCCTCGCGACCGCTGCCGACCCCCTTCACGAACACGTCGAGTTCCGAAAGGCCGAACTTCTTCACCTTCTCGGCGACCTCGGCGACCACCTGCGTGGCGGCGTACGGAGTCGACTTCTTCGCGCCCTTGAACCCGAGGTGTCCCGCGCTCGACCAGGCGAGTACGGCACCATTCTGATCTGTCAGGGTGACGATGGTGTTGTTGTACGTACACTGAACACTTGCCCGTCCGCGAAAGACGGACTTCTTCCCCTTCTTCTTTTTCTTCCCGGCCTCGGCGGACGTGACCGCACCCTCGGCGTTTTCCGCCACGGTATCGATCGTCGTCGCGTCTTTCTGTACTTCGTCTGCCATATCCTTTGATGGTGATATCGTCGTTTATGCCGTCAGTCCGATTCGGAGCAATCGCTGGTTACGTCTTGGCCGCATCCTTGCGACGGCCACTTCCCATCGTGCGACGGACGTTCCCGCGAACGGTCCGGGTATTCGTCTTGGTCCGCTGACCGCGCACCGGAAGTCCCTTCTGATGGCGGGAACCGCGGTAGCACCCGATCTCGCGCAGACGCTTGATGCTCATCTTCACCTGGTGACGGAGTTCTCCCTCGACACGATGTCCCTTTTCGATCGCCTCGCGGAGCCGGTTGGCGTCGACCGAGGAGAGATCCTTCGTCCGGGTGGCAGGATCGATGGACAGCTCGTCGAGAATCTTCCGACTGGAGGCCGGACCGATGCCGTATATATAGGTGAGAGATACGTCGATCCGTTTCCCGTCCGGAATGTTGACGCCTGCGATTCGAACCATAATGGATATTGTTTTAGCTTCGTTAGCTTCTACCGCCTACCCTTGCCGCTGCTTGTGCTTCGGGTTCGTGCAGATGACGAACACCTTTCCCTGACGGCGGACGATCTTGCAGTGGGCGCAGATTTTTTTCACCGATGCTCGTACTTTCATAACGTTTCACGTAATAACCTGTCAACCGTTTTTATTGGCGAAGCCGCTGGACGATCCGTCCCTTCGAAAGGTCGTAGGGGGAAAGCTCGATAATGACCTTGTCGCCTTGCAAGAGTCTGATGTAATGGACCCGCATCTTTCCGGAGATATGACCGAGCACCTCATGCCCGTTCTCGAGCTTGATCTTGAAGGTCGCGCTCGGAAGGGATTCGGCGACCACGCCCTCCATCCGTATGACATCTTTCGTATTTCCCATAGAGGGATTTTTTCTTTATGACCGATAAAACAAAGCAAAAACAGAAAGCTCTTCCGCCGGGCGACCGCTCCGAGTTCCTGATGGTATTCCCCATCGCCCTTTGCCCCTTGAAGAAGCTTTTTCTGTGTAGGGTCATTGTAAGAGAGTCTTCGGATTTTGTCAAACCTCGATTCGGATCCCGACCGGTGCCGATACGTCCGGAAGCGCTCTGCACGTGCTAAAAGAGCCGGAATAAAAAAATAGACAGGCAAATAATGCCTTATTTGCCGTATCTCCGTTCTCGCCTACCGAATTCCTCGACTGCCTCCTTCAAGGCGTCCGCGTCGAAATCAGGGAACAACTTGTCAGAAAAGACGAGCTGCGAGTCAGCCATCTCCCACATCAGGAATCCCGCCGACAAATGAGCTCCTCCGCCGGTCCGTACCATCAGGTCCACTGGCGACACATCATGGGACAAGAGGTGCTCCTTCACTGTTTTCTCAGAAACATCTTTCGCGCGAAGCGTCGAATCCGCGACCGACTGAAAGGCTTGGAGCATATCGTCCTTACCGCTGTATGCCAGAAAAAAATTCAGAAAATATCCGGCATGGTCCTTCGTCTTCCTCTCGATATCGGAAAGAAGCTGCGTCAAAGATGGCGGAAATTGTTCGCGCCACCGACCGATGATACGAACACGCACCTGATCACGGACCAATTCCTCGCTCTCGGACAATTCCTGGAAGTGCTCGGAATACACCCGGAGCATTTCACGATTCTCTTTCAATGGACGCTTCTTCAGATTATCGAGCGAGGACCCCCAAAACGACAGCTCACGGATACCGAGATCGCGGGCCACCTGGATAAGCTCCTTCATAGTCTTCGCGCCGGCTTCGTGCCCGTTCCAAGGTTCGAGCCCACGACTCCGCGCCCACCGACGATTTCCGTCGGGGATGATGACCACATGATTCGGGATGACGGATACAGTCTCTGGCATATCGTATATCAAAAAGTCCGTTCGGAGATATAATCAGCGACGGATACAAAGAACCTCCTCGCATCATCGGGAATACGAGCCGATTCGATTGACCGCTTTGCCTCCTCCACCAATTGAATCATGGAATCCGTAGATGAATCAAGTGCCCCGGATTCCCGCAAGATGGAGCGGAACCGTTCCAAGTCTCCCTTCCCGAGTTTCCCGGAGGCGAGGATGCGTTTCAGATCGGCCTGTTCGGCCTTTCCGGAACGTTCGAGCGCGAACAACACCGGCAGGGTACGCTTCCCTTCCTCGATGTCGGAACCGACCGGCTTCCCAAGTTTTTCTTCACTCCCGAACGCGCCGAGGATATCGTCGCGGATTTGGAAGGCGACACCGGTCGGAACGGCATATCGGCCAATCGCGTCGACAAGTTCGTTCTCCGACCCGGCCAAAAGCGCCCCGAGAACGAGCGGTCCCTCGACCGTATACTTCGCCGTCTTGTATTCATACATCCGCAAGACGTCGGATCGACCGATGCCCTTGCGAAACTCGAACGAGAGGTCCATCGCCTGACCGATTACGGTATATGAGACGATCTTCTGAAGCTCGGACAGCGCGCGAAACACGTGCTCGTGCGGGAACCCCGATCGGAAGATGAGGTCGTTGCCGAGCGCCGCCACCATATCGCCGAGGATGATGGCGATCGAATCGCCGAAGTGTGTGGCGTCCCCGGTGCGGGGAAAAACGGTCTTCCCGAAGCGGGCATAATGCGCATGAAGCGATTCCCGCCCGTGCCGCAAATCATCGCGGTCGATTACGTCGTCGTGTATCAGGAGGAACGCGTGCACGAGCTCGATACTCATCGACGCACGCAGGATCCGGTCCTCGTCCGTCCCGCCCGCCGCGAAGTATCCGGCGCACATCAAGGCCGCACGCAGACGCTTCCCGCCGGCGAGGATGATATCCCGAACCTCGCCGAGCGCATTCGCGACCAATTCATCCTCTTTCGCCGTTTCGGTGATGACGGTATCGAAATGCGCCCGAAGTAGCGGGTTGATCCGATCACGGAAGGTAGCAAGCCCTGTTTTTGCGTCGGCAAAGAGCGCTTCGCGCAGACCGGTTTCGTTCATATCCATATCACAGTGAGAGAAAATCGGTATACTTCCGATAGAGCGCGAGCGTCGCCCGGAGATCCCCCGAATTATACCGCGCGATATCCTCGCCCTTCCCATCCCGGAACAAAGCACCTACGTCGTCACCCGAGACGCCACCCGCCTTCGGGCTCTCGATGCCGAACGCGCGCGTCCACAGGTGCAGACTCCCCTTGCGTCGCACCGCACCGTAAAACGAGAGCTGCTCGAGGAGGTCGATATGTTTGGCATTACCCGGCTGATAATTCACATAGCGGTTCGCGACCAGGTTCTTGCCCGGCCGTATCCCATGGATCGCGGAGCGGATCATCAAAAACGGCGCATCAAATGCCCGGCCGTTGAACGAGACGAAGGTGTCGTATTTTTCCGCCACGTCCCAGAACTTTGCCAGAAGGTCGTATTCCGTCATCGCCTCGAACTTGAATGCGCCCTCCTCGAACCGTTTTCCTTCGCTTCCCGGCGACTGGTAATATACCGCGCCCTTGTCGCGCTCCGCGTCGAGAACGCCGATCGCGACGATCTGCCCGGTCAGAGGCGAGAACCCAAGCTCCTCCCGGAGGTCCTTGAGCGAAGCCTGATATTCCCCCTCGTCCTTCGCTTCGCGCCGGATCCACCGTGTGAGCGAGGCCTGCGTCGTCTCGTCGAGCGCGTCGAAATCCTCCCCGACCGTCTCGATATCGAATATGAGCGTGGCCATATGCCGGAAACGCGAAACTGATAACCTTCTCAGGGTATCATTTTCAGAAAGGAAAAACAAACATACTTATACCGCCGAATCAAATGAATCCATTTCAGCTCACGCGAGGGACTCAGTCCCCTCTTGGGGACCGAGTCCCTTCTACGGGGTACTCGTAATCTTAGTATCTCTCTCAAATCTCAACGCACATGTAAGCCAAAAAAATCCGCTTGCCGGCTGAAATCCGAACATTTCGGCTGCCCGCCCGAATCGCTACGCGAAGCGTTGCGGGCGGACAGCCCTTCGAGTCTTGTCAGGTTAGTTAGCGGGATCCTCATCTCCTTCGGATACCCGTCCTCATTTTTCATGGTTTTTCACCCAGAGGGTGACCAACCTCTGGTTGGCGCTCAAACGAAATTTTCGGATTTACAGCTCGACATGAGATTTGAGGCCTGTTCCTTGACAGGCGCCTGTTTCCGGCCTACTATAAGGATATCACCACGAAGAGCGCCCTATAAGGTTCCGTCCTTACGGGGTTCTTTTCTTTTTGGGGTGAAATTCAAGCTTACTTCTCAGGTCCGTCATGAATGCCAAGTATTCGGACGGGAACCGTTTCAGGAGGGCGGAATACGTCTTCTGATTCGGTATGAGAATCTTGTTTAGTTTCCCTTCTTTCAGAAGATACTTCGCTAGACAATGAAAGTCTCCATCCCCCGTCACCAAGACGGCCTTGTCATAATTCCCATATTCGATCATCGCCTGCAAGACCAATTCCGCATCACAATTTCCTTTCACAGTCCCGTCCTTATACTTCAAAGTTGGCTTAAACACAAGGATGAATCCGTCCTCTTGCAGTCGCGTATACATATCCTGATTACCTTCGACATATCCGAGAAAAAGAAACGCCTTTTCGATCGCATATTTTTCGAGAAGATACACGCGGAACCGCGCGAAATCCAATTTCCACCCGGCGCTCCGGATGCTCAGATTAACATTCTGACTGTCGATAAACGCGAAATTCTTCTGTTGCTTTCTTGCCATAGTTATAGGTGATTCCAATTCAACTATTCGTCATCGTCAATGCCAGCTTTTTTCCCCGAAAAAGACGATTGAGCGTGACTTTCTTATACTTCTTCTCTTTCCAACATTTTCCCACGTCTATACCGGACTGTAAAGCAAAGCGTTGAGAAAACAAAAAAACGGCCCGCAGAGTGCGGACCGTTTTCCTCTGTGACCCTAAGGAGAATCGAACTCCTGTCCCCACCGTGAGAGGGTGGTGTCCTAACCGCTAGACGATAGGGCCATACTTCGCCGTCATATATATTTTCCGCAGGGGTGGTAGGAATCGAACCCACGCAAACGCTTTTGGAGAGCGGTGTACTGCCACTATACGACACCCCCGAAACCGATAAACAGTCAACGAGAAACAATCAACAGGCAACGGAAGCAAAAGCCCCGGGTCCCGTTATCGTCCATCATTGACTGCATATCAATCGTCCTACTTGCTCTCGTTGTGCGGCGTGTGTTTCCGGCAGAACGGACAGTATTTGCTGAGCGCAAGCTTCTCCTTCACCTTCTTCTTGTTCCGCTTCGTGTACACCGTGATACGCTTGCATTCCGAGCACTTCATCTTTGCCATGTTGTCCTTGATCTTTCCCATAGTCCGTTCAAAAATATAACTGCTTCAGTGTACGGAAAAATACCGAATCCGTCAACCCGACGGCTCTCTTGAGTATAGGATATGTTTCCCTTGAGCCGTTGACCAGGATTACCAGCCAGAGGCTGGTCACCCTTTGGGTGAAACTGGTGAGTGTGACTTACTAAGTATCTATCTCAAATCTCAACGCCTATATAAGGCAAAAAAATCCGCTTGCCGGCTGAAATCCGAAAATTTCGGCTGCAAATCATTCAAAAATCGTCAGGTTACGACAGTAGCCTTCCTCATTTTTCATGATTTTCGCTCGAAATTTTCGGATTTACAGCTCGACATGAGATTTGAGATAGATACTAAGGATCGACTCTTCCTTGAGCCGTTGACCAGGATTGAACTGGTGACCTCGTCCTTACCAAGGACGTGCTCTACCAACTGAGCTACAACGGCTTTCTTGACCGACACATTCCGACCAAACGATTTTTTACCCCATGAAACATGGGAGTAAAAACTCGTTGTGGGTAGGGAGGGATTCGCCCTATGGGCCCGGGTGTTGCGCTCGCTCACACCCTTCTCATCCCTTCGGCTCTAAAACGATTTTTTACCCCATGAAGCATGGGAGTAAAAACTCGTTGTGGGTAGGGAGGGATTCGAACCCCCGAAGCCCGAAGGCGACAGATTTACAGTCTGTTGTGATAGACCACTCCACCACCTACCCCTAGAGAATGCGAAATGCAAAACTCAAAATGAAAAACTACCAGACACAAACAGGGCGATCATTTTCCATTTTGATCCTTTCATTTTCATTTTTTAATCCGGTCTGAGCCTGAGGTCGGATTCGAACCGACGACCTACGGTTTACAAAACCGTTGCTCTAACCAACTGAGCTACTCAGGCAAGGAGGCTGGACGACGACCTTTCAAACCATCCGTTCCAGTATAGCCCTATCGCGCCTTTTCCTCAAACACCTTCTCCAACCTTCGGATCTTGATCTTCACCGCGCGATTGGTCGGATGGAGCTTGATGGCCTGCCGATAGCATTCCTTCGCATCCTGCAGATTGCCGGCCTCGAAATAGCAATCCCCGAGTTCCTCGTATGCGGCGGCGTCCCGAGGATTCTCGACGATCCGCGCGATAAGCGTCTCTTCCCGTGGCCCTGTCTGCGATACCGGAGCACCCATACCCTCCCGATTAAGGGCTCCATCCGGATGAGCCACCTCGTCGCGAAGCATCGGCCGGGAAGCGTATTCGGTAGCCGTTCCCTGTGCCGAGAGGGAAGCCGTCGACGAGGGATGCTTCGTCGCAGGCTGCGGGAAGGAACTCGGTTCGGGAAACGCCGGCGACGCATGCGGTTCCTCCGGCTTCAGCCGACTGAAAAAATTCGACCGCGAGGAAGCATCCTTGGGTAGACGTTCCTTTTCCCTGCCGATGCTTTTCCGCATCGTATCGAGTTCGGTTCGCTGGCGACGGAGCCGTTCAAGGGACTGCTGGAAGAAATTATGGATGCGAAGCGTCATGGTTTTGAATCTCGACGCCAGCATTTCCAGGATTTTGAGAAAGAACGCCTTCCGCGACAGCGCGCGGGACTGCGATTCCGTCTGCGTCGACCCGTTCAGGGAAGACAACTTCTCGGCGATATCCGCATCACCCATTCTCCGGGAGAGAAACCAGAGTAAACCTCCCAGGGAAAGGACGATAATAAATGGAGGAATGATGAGATACCACATGGAAGTGTCGGTTCAGGTGTTCAGGGTTCTCTATCGCTTCGACTCGGAATTCAAATCTCGTAACGGACGAAGCCACCGATTTGGATGTTCTCGCCGATCTTCTGGACGCTCTCGGACAAGAGGTCCTTTATCGTCTTCTCCGGATCCTTCACGAACGGTTGGGTCAGGAGCGCGTTCTCCTCGCGGAGTTTCCGTTCCTTGCCCTCGAGGATCTTGACGATCATTTCCTCGGGTTTGCCGGCCGTACGGAGCTCCTCGGTCCAGATGCCACGTTCCGAGGCGACGGTCTCTTCCGAGACGTCCTCCGGTCGGAGCACGCCCGGGTTCATCGCGACGATATGCATCGCGATATCGCGGCCGAGGGTCTGAAAGTCCTCGTTGCGCGCGACGAAGTCCGTCTCACAGAAGAGTTTCACCATCGCGGCCACGCGGCCGTTCGAATGAAGATAGGTAGCGATGACGCCCTCCTTGGCCTCACGGTCGGTCTTCTTCACGGCCTTCGCCGCCCCGCGCTCCCGAAGGATCCTGATTGCCCCCTCTTCGTCTCCGCCCGCTTCTTCGAGCGCCTTTTTCACCTCGACGATACCGGCGCCGGTCCGCTCGCGGAGCGCCTTGATCAGTTCCATGCTTATCATATAC
The DNA here is from genome assembly GCA_037139695.1 of Candidatus Moraniibacteriota bacterium. Lineage (GTDB taxonomy): Bacteria > Patescibacteriota > Minisyncoccia > Moranbacterales > UBA1568 > JAAXTX01. Next base: position 11,237 of record JBAXFX010000004.1, read on the forward strand.
GTACGTGGATGTTATCGGTTTTATTTCTTCCCGAAAGTCCTACCGTTTCGCCGGAAGTCCCTTGGCCTCGGCGATAGCCTTGCCGAGCGTCCCGAGCAGGAGTCGCAACGAGGACAGCGCATCGTCGTTCCCCGGAACCGGGTACTCGACCTCGGTCGCGTTCGCGTTGGTGTCGATGATCGCCACGACCGGGATACCGAGGGCATGCGCCTCGCGGATCGCGAGCTTGCCTTCCTTCCCGTCGGCGACGACGACCGCACCCGGCAGTTCGCGCATCTCCTTGATACCACCCATGCGCTTACGCAACCGCTCGACTTCCTCGAGCTTGCGCTGACGTTCGAACTTGGTATACATATTGAACTCGCCGCGCTCGAGCTTCTCTTCGGTCTCGCGGAAGTACTTGGTCCGGGTCCGGATGACGGAATAGTTGGTGAGCGTCCCGCCGAGCCATCGTTCGATGACATACGGCTCTCCGAGTCGTTCGGCGAGCGAAAGGACGAACGGCTGCGTGTGTTTTTTCATGCCGACGAACAGGATCGGCTTGCCGGCCTTCGCGGTCTCGGCGAGGAATTTCCCCGCCCGATCGAGATAGTGCTTCGTCTTGCCGAGGTCGATGATGTTCACGTTCTGACGCGTGAGAAATACAAACTCACGCATCGACGGATGCAACCGCGACTTCAGGTGTCCGAAATGAACGCCGGCGGCGAGCATCGCCTCGAGTCCCGTGTCGAGCGTCGAGAAATCGAACGATTCGAACGGACCCGCTTGTCCGGTTTGTACGGCCGGCACCGCTTGACTCTTCGTCATATGGTTATTCCTTATTGCTTACTTCCGAAGCCGGTACCCCTCTGTCGGCCGCTTCGGAAACCCTGCCCGGGGAAGCCGTTTCAAGGCACCTTCCGGGAGAGCGCATCGTCTGTTTTCCGTCGGCTTCACCCCGAGAGGGAACGGGGCAGGAAAAGCCGGCTGATATGGAAAACATGAATGATTTCCGTCCCGTCGAAATCGACGAAACGGTACTTCGAAGCATACCCGAAGCCTGACGCCTTGTCAATTTCCGATAGCCGTGATACCATGTTTTTCGTTCAAAGGAATGCTATTTTCCGTAACTTTTTGAAGGCGCTTCGGCGCAAGAGACGTATGAAACAGGGAATCCATCCGACCTATCATGAGGACGCCGTCATCACGTGCGCCTGTGGCGAGAAATACGAGACCGGATCGACCGTCAAGGCGATTGAGATCGAAATCTGCGCGAAGTGCCATCCGTTCTACACCGGCAAGAAGAAATACATCGACACCACCGGCCGTGTCGAGCGTTTCAAGCAACTCGCCGAGCGCGCCCGGGAGAAGCAGTCTGCCGCCGGAGCCGGAAAGAAGCCCCGCGTCAAAAAGTCAGTCGGAGCCGAAGAGCCTGCAAAACAGGCTGCCTAGCGACGGAATCGGAAGGCGCGTCCCTTTTCGGATGCGCCTTTTCGTTTCCCTTTCTTTTCCTATTCGTATATCATACGGATACCGATCAAATACTTATGGACGAACTCATACGAAGCATCGAGGCACAGGCGGCCGAGGTCGACGCCGAACTCTCCGACCCGGAAACGGCCAAGAAGCCGTCCCGTCTTGCCGAACTCGGACGGCGAAAATCCGAACTGTCCGGCATCATAGATAAGGCCGGCGAGTTCAAGGCGGTCGAAAAGGCGATGCGCGACAATGCGGAAATCATGAAGGAGACCGACGACGCGGAACTCAAGACGCTCGCCATGGAAGAGAATATCGCGCTTGCCGGCAAACGGGACCTCCTTGAGAAAGAACTGAAGAAGCTCCTCCTCCCCCGCGATTCGAACGACGACAAGGACGTCATCGTCGAAATCCGGGCCGGCGCCGGAGGTGACGAATCAAGCCTCTTTGCCGGGAGCCTGTTCCGCATGTATTCGCGCTATGCCGAAACGCTCGGCTGGTCGCTTGTCGTCGTCCATTCGAACCAGACCGAAGTCGGCGGATTCAAGGAGATCGTCTTCGAGGTGAACCGCGGCCGGGCCGCCGTCGCACCGTATCAGAAACTCAAATACGAGTCCGGCGTCCATCGCGTCCAGCGCGTCCCCGAGACCGAGAAGGCCGGACGCATCCACACCTCGACCGCGACCGTCGCGGTACTGGCTGCCGCCGAGGAAGTCGACATCGAGATCATTCCGAGCGACCTGCGCATCGACACGTTCTGTTCGTCGGGACCCGGCGGACAGTCGGTCAACACGACCTACAGCGCCGTCCGGATCACGCATATCCCGTCCGGACTCGTCGTCTCGTGCCAGGACGAGAAATCCCAGATCAAGAACCGTGAGCGCGCCATGAAGGTGCTCCGCTCCCGGTTGCTCCAGTTCGAGGAAGACCGACGCGCGAAAGAACTCGGCGACGCACGCCGGTCGCAGATCGGCACCGGTGACCGAAGCGAAAAAATCCGCACCTACAATGTTCCCCAGGACCGTGTCACCGACCACCGCATCAAGATGTCGTGGAGCGGGGTTGAGCGTATCCTGTCCGGCGGTATCGCGGAGATCGCCACCGCGCTCGAGGAGGAAGACATCCGACTGAAGCTCGAAGAAGAATCGGAAAAAGCGTCCGTATGACGACGCTCCGCACGATCGCGAAGGACTATGCCGGGCGGGTCGCACCGGAAGATTTCACGCTCCTGGCCGCGTTTGCGCTGGGACAAACCAAGGAGTTCATCTTCCGCGAGCCGGGGTATGAACTTTCGGAAGAGGAGGCGTCGGCACTCAACTCATACCTCGACCATCGCGCCGCGCACGAACCGGTCGCTTATACGATTGGAGAAAAGGAATTCTTCGGACTTCCTTTTTTCGTCACACGCGACACGCTCGTCCCCCGTCCCGAGACGGAGCTCCTCGTCGAGGAAGCGCTCACACTCCTTTCGAAACACGACGACAAGACCGTCATCGCCGATCTTGGCACCGGAAGCGGTGCTATCATAATCTCTCTCGCGCATTCCCTTCAAAAAAAGTATCCGAAACCGACATCATATACGTTCATCGCGACCGACATTTCCTCTGCCGCGCTCGACGTCGCGAAACGGAACGCGGAACGAAATAGCATCCATAAAACCGTTATTTCTGATAAACCCATCCCGAGTAATTTCGATCAAATCTCCGATGGTTCATGTTTCACAAATCCCTCCCCCGGAATACCGGGTACTCCCTTTCCGAAAGGGAGAAATTCTGGACTGTGCACGAGTGAGGAGGAAGACTCTTCTCCCTTAGAAAAAGGGAGTCCTGAGTCTCCGAAGGGAGGGATTTTCACCTCGGCTTCGACTGTCGTTCAGAGTAATTCGTCCCTTGAAAAAAGATTCGATATCGATTTTTTCGAAGGCAACCTGCTCGATCCGGTGCCGGAAAACACGTTCGGTGACGCGAATCGGATATTCATCCTCGCGAACCTCCCCTATCTCTCGTATGAGCTCTACGAAAGCGCGCCCGACGACGTGCGTCTCTACGAACCCATCTCCGCGCTTGTTGCCGACAAAGATGGCCTCGCACTCTATATCAAGTCGCTCGACGACATCGCACAAAGAAAAAAATCCGTGTGGAAAAATATCCCCGTCGATGGTCTCTTCGAGATCAGCCCCGAACAGGAGTCTTCACTCAAAAAAATCTTTCTCGACCGATTCCCGTCCTCACAAAACGACTTCCTCCCCGACCTTTCCGGCCGCACCCGCATCTTCCGATTCCACATCGACGATTTGATATGACAACCGAGTAGAAACTGATCCGACATGTCATCAAAATAATCGACGGTTTGCCAAAAATCGGATTTCCTCATATCCTTTTCCCACAGGCACTCTTTTACAACATAAACGAAAACGGAGAAAACATGACACGAATGAACGCTATTCCACGACTGATGGACGTCGGATTCGATCCCGAGACGGTCTCGTTCCTGTTTCGCTTCAGCGATCGGTTTCTCAAAACGATACAGGACGACCCTCTGGACAAAGCAGTCCAGGCCATATTGAAAGAACATCCCGAACTGTCATTAGACTTCGACTCGACGAGTACTCTCGGCATGAACGGTTGCCTGCGCTTTGTGAGACCTTCAACCTTCCGCTACGAAATTCCTTGTTATTATTCCGGGACGGAGCCATGCGAGACCTGTTCCGGAACGGGAGAAGATCAGTTTGGATCGACCTGTTACCGCTGTTATGGGAAAGGGGCTCGGAATATGGAAGATAGTCATGCAGGAGATTCGTTTTCAGATTTCTGTATGACCCTTCATATCCTCTCCAAGATCCTCTTCTATTCCTCGTTCCAGTATTCAAGACCAACGGACAACAACGGTATTTCTTTCGATTCAGATACCATCAATAATCAGCAGACCATGCTGCTCGATGTGCCGGAAGAAAACGGGCGGGATCTGGCGATAAACGGATGGCTGCATGATGAGATCATCCGTAGCGCTCGAGCATTCGAAGAATCCGAAATCGACGAGGTTGGGAACGCCATGATGAGCATCGAACTGAAACTGTTCAGAACGGAAGATTGCCGCTTCGTACATGAATTCGGTTTCCACGTCGAGAATCGAAACAAAGGGCTCTTCTTTCTCAAGGTTCCGCAAGGCTGTAACCACAGTGTGCTGGAACTGTCGGACGTACCAGGAAATCCTTGGCCATGGGGGAAACATCTCTGCCCTCATAATATCGACGGGATGGTATCCAAAGCATACCTCATCGCCGGGCTCGCGACGATCGACCGACTCGCACGGAAACGTCTCGCCGAGTCGAACGTTCGACGACAATTCGCTCTCGGTCTGTAAAACGACGACAGCCTTATGCATAACGCGTAAGGCTGTTCTATTTTCAAGAACGCTTTTCCTTTTCGAAAGGGAAAGTATGAACGCTAACATATCTTTCGCTTCCGCATCTGATAATCATATAGAAAATGCTGCCCGAATACGTTCGGACAGCATTATACCAAATCAAATAAATCTATGGTATAATGAATCCATAATCACAAACCTAAAAGCATGCCACAGCCACCTCTTCGTGTTTCCACACATTTGTCCCCGAAAGCCATCGAACAAAAATACCGAAAATGTACGAATGCCAGAAACAAGATCCGTTGGCAACTCATTTGGATCATGACGCGACCAGGAAAAAAGATCCTCGTCACTGAAGCTGCCACTCTTGTCGGATTCTGCAATAACTGGGCTCGGATACTCGTGAAACGATACAACGATGGTGGGGAGGATGCGCTGATTGATCAGAGGAAGAACAACGTCGGACGGGAGCCGATCTTGAATGCGCAACAGATTGAAAAATTGAAGAAGGCACTCAAAGAAGAGCATCCGGAGGATGGAGGCCTCTGGACGGGACCGAAGGTGGCACAGTGGATAGGGAAAGAGACAAACCAGGCGATCACTCCGCAGGGAGCCTGGATCTGGTTACAAAAGATTTCCTTTTCTCCACACGTCCCACGACCAGCACACACCAAATCGGCGACTCCGGAAGAACGGGAGGCCTTTAAAAAAAACTCAGAGAATGCCATGAAAAGCTCACGAAAGACCATCCGGACAAAACAATAGAAATTTGGACGGAAGATGAGGCACGCCTCGGCTTACAACCGATTGTTAGAAGGATATGGTATCCAAAAGGAGAACGCCCAGTCGCGTGTCAAAACCGGAAATATGAATGGATATACGCGTATGCTTTCATCCATCCGGTGACAGGAAACAGTTTTTGGCTCTTGTTGCCGACCGTGACTGCGGAATTGATGAATATCGCTCTGGAAGAATTTTCAAAGTATGTCGATCCGGAAAAAAAGAAAGTACTCCTTCTTCTTATCGATGGGGCAGGGTTTCATACCGGAAATGAAGTGAAGCATCCAAAAAATATCCAGTTCTTTTCATTGCCTCCATACACACCAGAACTTCAACCGACAGAAACGGTCTGGCCCTTGCTTCGGGAGGCAGTCGCGAATGATGTATACACTGATCTGAATTCATTTGAGGCGAAGCTGGTCGATCGTTGTGAATGGTTGCGGGAACATCCAAAAGTGATTAAAGGGGAAGCGGGATTTCGATGGATATTGGAAATTGAATGTACAACAGATTAATTTGATTTGGTATTAGATTTTCGAGATCACACTTTTCTTTTCGGGAAATAATCACCCGATTTTCGCTTGGAAATATCGCGACCGCAGTACCGGTCTCCTTCGGCGCACTTGCCCGTCCGATAACACGGGGGTTCGAACATTCTCAATAAGACGCTATCATGGTCGCGCTCGCCGATATGTTTACGAAGCTGCCGGCTTAATTCATAGATCTCTTCCTGGGCGCACCAACACAACCGCTTTGCCTGTTCATGGGCGACAGCGTTGAACGATCCCCGCTTCCGATACGAGACGGCGGCCCCGTACGGAGCTATCACCGTTTTGAGTGTCGGACTGACATCTAGCCCCTTCCACTCTTCAAGAAGTTCTTCTGCGACGGTTCTCAACCCGAGTGCCTCCAGGAGAGGTGGGCAGTAGAAGGACCCGGTGAAGTACGGGACACCACGATATATCGTCCTATGCCGTTGATCCTGTCCCATCGTCGCGACCAAAACACTGACTGTCGTGGAGATATCGCCTATGGAATTATCCATTAGCTCCGGACGAAACCGCAGCGTGTCAACGGGATGCATACCACCCGGGTTCGGACACGAGAACAGGTGCCTGCCCGAAACACTCCCGAGAATCGAGACCGGCCTGTCCTGACAACCCGTGCTTGATGATATTTCCGGACTCCAATCGGATGTTCTGCGCCGATCTTTGTCGAAAAGGAATTCCACCTCCGGATACTCCTGGAGCACGCGGTCCTTCATCAGGTCCGTTACGTGTCGCATGACCGGCGACCATGCCGATTCCCATAAGGCGACGAGCGAGGATATATTCACGCTGTATACCAGTGCCGTCGGAAAAACGACCGGGATAAAATTCCGCAATTGCTCCTGGGCGATTTTGCCGGAACCCTTGAGAACGTTCCGACTCGCGAACGGTCGTTCCTCACGAAGAAATTTTTCGACAAGAAACGTGGCTTCATCGAGATTCTCCTGATACAGACGTATGCCGTTTCGGATATACCTCATAACCTTTCCGATCCTCTCCGAACCTTCTTTCGGCCAGAAGAAACACAGATACGACTCGATGAGATCGAAATTGGGATTCAGAAACATTTCAGAACAGAACCGGCCACTCCGTTGATCGGAATCATAGAACGGACTCGTCAAATGCGGTCCGAAGGTAACATCGCCGACCGCGATACCTTCGATCTGAAATGAAAAGTTGGAATGTTGTAGTGTCGTATGATGCCCCGTCCGAAACAGTTTTTCGTCGACGAACTTCGCGGTCGACGGGCCTGTTCCGGATTTCATTTCCGGGATCGTTCCCTGATAACAAAGCTTCGCGGCATACTCCGCCATGGCAAGCGGGTGAATGCCGTCGCGATTGATCAACTTCACTTCGATCATGACGCCTCCTGTTAAAAAATTGTTAAGACTACCGTTGTTCGAATGACGACTCATGCTAGCATCACGAGGAAAACACTGTCAATTGAATGCTTCCGCAAGCAAAAATCCCGCCTTTCGGCGGGATGTTTGCTTGAAGAACCAAAAAAATCGGAAAGAAAGGAAATTACTTCTTCTTCGCGACCTTCTTTACCGCCTTCTTGGCGACCTTCTTGACCGCCTTCTTGGCGACCTTCTTTACCGCCTTCTTCGCGACCTTCTTGACCGCCTTCTTGGCGACCTTCTTTACCGCCTTCTTGACGGCCTTCTTCGCGACCTTCTTTTTTGCTGCCATAGTGTTCACCTCCTTTCGAATTCCGCCGAAGCGGATTTTGTTTTGCACGATGGAGCGAATGAATCGTTGCACCGTTCCCTCCGTGCTTTTTTTATTTCGCGGGGAAATTTTTTCCCGCGTGATTACAGTATATATATTTTTTGAAAAAAATCAAAGAAAAAAAATTCGTGTCAAGTGTCTGAAAAAAGAAGCCCGTGTAAAAAGAAAAGAAAAAACAATCGCGTCATACTGAAATAATAACGATACGGGCACGCCATGACATGCCGGAAACAATTCCTCTCATCGCACAGGATTCGGCATTCGAACCAGTCGGCATCGCGTATGCGCGCGTATCACGTCATCCGTTTTCCATTCCGTATTTCTTCCGCATCGTTCTTTTCGGATACGAAATCGGGTGCCGTGATTTCCAAAAAATCCTTCCTTGTCCTCCTGCCCGAAATATGACGCCTGAGATTTAAACCCTGAAGAAAATAATTTTTGGAAAGAAAAGAGAAGAGCGTGGACAACGTATACCGAATCAACACGCCCCGCAGCAGAGCTGTCCCCTCACTACGCTCCGCTTCGTATCGGCGGGGTATGCAGGAGCTTCGCTCTAACTCATCTTGGAAAACCAACGGTTTTCCAAACCTTTCCTTAGCGGTGTCCTCGGGGCAGAGCCCCGAGGTATATCTCGAATCAATCTCATTCATGACAGAAAGACTTCAGAGGATAGGTCACTGATCGTGCCGATCCGGTACGAGATACGGGTCCTATTCCCCTTTCGGGCCGGCAAGAGTGCCATCTCCGCACCGGCCCCGTCTTTTTCACCAGAAAAACGTCTCGCCAGGGCAAAAAACGGCGGTTTTGTAAAGTTGACGCGCGCGCCGGCGGAACGTACCATGGATTCGCAGGGGGTCGACCCGTTTCCGGGCAAAAACCGGGAACGGCATCGGGGACCGAACTTCAACGCAAGCGGTTCATTTTACAATCCATAACTAGAAAGGAAGGTGAATCACATGGAAGAAGATAAAGACATGAGCTACGAGGAGGGATTGACGGAGAAGGTGAAGGCCTGGGTTCAGGAAAACCTCCGCATCGTCACGAGCGTCTTCATTGTCGCGGTCATCGCGTTCGGAATCTATTCATATTCCGACCGAACGGTTCCGGGAAATGAAACGGATCTGAAAAAGATAGCGTCATCCGAAACCTCGAAGGAGGATACGTCGGGTGCCGTCACCTCGGAACAGGCCGCAGACAAGGCGTCCATGCAGGCGGCCACGGATACGAAGGCGGCAACGAAGCCGGCAGAGACCAGCCGCGAAACGGAAACCTCGTTTATCGAGGTTGCGACCAGCGGAAACGGACTCACCCATCTCGCCCGTCAGGCGACGACCGATTACCTCGACAAGAACGCCGACTCGTCACTGACGAACGAACATCGGATCTATATCGAGGACTACCTTCGCAAGAAGGTCGGGCACCAGGGAGGCGTCAGGACCGGGACGAGCGTGGAATTCTCGAAGGACCTCATCAAGCAGGCCGTCGACGCGTCCAAGCAGTTGAACGACCGACAACTCCAGAACCTGAAGAAATATTCCGCCCGCGTTTCGGCATTCCGAAAATAGGAGAGGGTGGAACAGAGACGAGCATACCTACCGTTCTTTCGATTATTCTGAAGAAAGCCCCGCAACGCGGGGCTTTCTTCGTTCCTCCATACAAGACAGGTATTATTGTGCGACGAGGTATACTGAATCAAACATATCTATCGTAGCTCCCGTATCACGCCATTGAATCGTTTGATTCGGTGTCACTCCCCGAACTTCCGGGCGACCCGCATGAAGTCGTTCACCCGGTCGAGGATCTCGCGATTCACGATAGTCGCATCGCGCCCGTACCGCAGTCTCGAAAGCTCCTTGAGCGCCTCGGCCACCTGCCGGTCGCCCTGAGGCGATGGGAGCGTCTTCATATTGAACGGCTTCGTCTGCTCGCCGTTGATCAGGAGCCGGGCGAATCCCTGCCGGTTGTCCACATTCATGAGGTCGTTCGCGGTGAAGACCGGCGCGAACTGCTTCTCGAGGAATTCCGCGTCTTCCGGCCCGACGCGAAGCGCGACCATGGATCCCACATTGCCGAACACCGCCTTCGATATCTCCTCCTTGAGCTGGGCGATGAACTGGTGCACGATGATGAGGTCGAGCCGGTACTTGCGCGCCTCGGACAGGATCTGCGCGATGGAATCCGTCGTCACGTTCTGGAACTCGTCCATGTAGAGGTAGAAGTCCTTCCGTTCGTTCTCCGGCATATCGGCACGGGAGAGTGCCGCCATCAGGAGCTTGCCCACGATGACCATGCCGAGAAGCCGCGCGTTGATCTCGCCGATTCTCCCCTTCGACAGGTTCACCAGGAGAATTTTCCCCCCGTCCATGATGCCCCGGAAGTCGATACTCGACTCCTGTTGGGCGATGATCGGCCGCATGATGTCGTTGGAGATGAACGTGGTCAGCTTCGAGGTGATGTACGGCACCATGTTCGCGAGTGCCGCGTCGCCACCGGCTTTCTCGGCCTCCTTGGTCCAGAAGTCACGCACGATCGGGTTCGTGCAGTGTGAAAGCTTCATCTTCCGGAATTCCTCGTCCGCGAGCACGCGCGAGATCTCCATCAGGGTCGATCCGCTCTCCGGATGTTCCATAATAAGCAGCATCGCGTTTCGCATGTACTGCTCGAACATCGGACCGCCCGTCGATTTGAGGTCGTACAGCTGATCGAAGATGCCGATCATCTCGTTGATGACGAAGGTCTTCTGCTCCGGATGTTTCGGATCGTATTCGAGCATATTGAGCCCGATGGGTCGCCCCACGTCGGACGGGTCGAAGACGATCACGTCGTCCGCACGCTCGCGCGGTATGGAAGCGAGGATGTTTTCGATCGCATCGCCATGCGGGTCGATGAAGCAGAGGCCGTGTCCCGCCTTGGCGTCCCACTTCGCGAGCCCCTCGATGAAATACGATTTTCCAGTCCCGGTCTGGCCGACGACATACAGATGACGGCGGCGGTCGTCGTCGGTGAGACGGATATCCGTCCGTGTGCCACGATAGTCATTGTACCCGAGCGGGATCCCTTCCTTGGGGATATTGATCGGCGGCGCGGCGGCACCGGCCTTGAGCCACTTGATCTTCGGGGTCTCGGTCACCGAGATCGGAAAGTGGAAAATGGTCGCCACCTCCTCGGCGGACAGCAAGACGGCATGCTCGGCGTCGAAGTTCCGGAAGATGTAGTCAAACGCGGCCCGCTTTCCTTTCTTGCGCTTCTTCACGCAAAGCGAGTTCACCTCGGTGTAGTCGAACTGCGTGAAGGCGTTCTCCATGTGCGAAAGAAGCTCCTCCGCCCGGGACTCGGTCTTCGCCGATGCGAGCAGTCGGATGTTTGCCCGAAAGGCCGGCAAATTAGATTTGTTCTCGATCGCCTTCACGAGCTCCTGCTCCTCGGGTGTGAGTGATACGACCTTATCCTCGGGCTTCTGCCGGTTCGGATCCGATGCCGCGGACATGCCGGAGGTCGCCTGCGATGATGTTTCCTTCACGACGGCCTTGGCGACGCTCTTGGCAAACGCGGCGTGCGAGGACAGCGGATTCTCGATCGCGTGTTTCAGCTGTTTCCCCTGTTGCATCCGTTGGGCGATTTCCTTGCCCTGCTTGCGCCATTCGTTCCCGCCGGCCGGCGCGAGCACGAGCTGGATCACGGCACCCTCGTCCTCCGTGTCCATCTTACTCATCGCCGTCGCGATCTCATCGAGCGAATCGGTCCCCATCATCTTATAGGTCCGAAGTGGCAATGCGAAGGTCTTCTTGAGCTCAAGCACCGAGATCGCCGTCGCGGAACCCGGCGCGAAAATCGTATAATCAGACGCTTTCTCGATGACCGCATCCGGAAAAAAACTATGCACCTGTTTCTCGATCCCGTCGCGGAACCGCTTGGGCATGGAAATGAAAAACAGGATTTCCTCGCTGCCCGCCGGGTTCGATATCTCGAACACGATGGTCGGCGCCTCATAGAAGAACCGCTTGATAGGATTCGTGGTGCGTTTGAACGACGCCATGGCCTCGAGGAGCTTCTCCATGACGAGCACTTCTTCCTTCCAGGCCTCGGCCTGCTTCTGTTCTCCGGGTCGTTCCGCCTTCTTCGTCACGCGGACCAGCTCCACATCCATCGCGATCGACTGGTTCACCTGTGCGCGAAAGCGAAAAAAGCTCCGTACCACGAGTAGTCCGCCCGTTATCAGGGCAAAAAGCCCCGATACGAGCAGGACCGGCAAAAGGATGACATTGAGATCGAATACGAACGTGACTCCCATAGTGTTGTGTTTGCTTTTTCGTCTTCGTTTTTTCCCCGCACCGACCGATATTTACTCGTCGCGGATCACGCCCTTGGCCACGAGCGCCTCGTAGAACCGCGAGGCCAACTCGTCATGCATCCGGTCGAGAACGTAATAGTCGTTGAGATGGATGGCGACCTTGACCGCGTACTCCACGCCCTTCGTCTCGACGAGCGACAGGAGTTTCGTGACGCGCGCCTCCTCGTCCGTCTCATTGTACACCGATTTCGCGTCGAGTTCGACTTCCGCGACCGTCGACGTGACCGGTGTTGCCGATGCCGGCACCTTCGAAAGGATCTCCGAGAATTTTTCTCCCGCACGCTCTTTCGATGCTTCTACGGATGTCTCTACCGACCGCTCAAACGAAGCGACTCCCGGCGCCTGCGGTCCGGCCTCCGGCGTGTTCCCCGCTCCGAGCGGTCTTCCTTCCGGTATATTGATAGCCTGTGGCATACGGTTTTCTTACTCATTATTCATCTCGTCCGGCATACTGTATCTCCTGGCAATATCGGCAGAATCAGCGAACACTTTCATACGCTCCGGATCATGATGGGATCGCGCGACCTGATCGAGGAACTCATGAAGCGGCTTTCGGCCGGGAATAATTCCTTCCCGACGCGCCTCGCGGAAAAGGTCGCCGATATATCTTGCCCTCCGCGGATCCATACCGGTCCCGTCCCAGAACGGTTTCCTCGCCGCCTGGATAATTATCTTGGGAACATCCTTTGCCGGCATCCGACCGATTTCCTGAAAGACCTGCCGGCTCTCTTTCGGACTCCAGAAAAACGGCTGGTCTCCCTTAGGTGGTATCGGTCCGTACACCTCGGCATCCGCCGGTATATTCGGTAGAGCCTTCGGGGTCGGCGTGGCAGCCGGCAGATCGGAATCCGAGACCTGTGGCACTTTCGGCCCAGGCACGACGCTCGCGACTTCCGGCGCCACCGGCGCTTTTGGTACCGGGACATCAAGCGCTTCCGTCGGGACGGTCGGGGCGGGAGCGGATGCCGCCTCAGCCACAGCATTGGCCGGTCCGGCCACAGGTACTTCCGGAGCGGGCACCGTTCCGGCACGGAACTCATGTACCTGATCCGCGAACTGTTTCAGGTTCTGCAGCTGTGCCTCGTTCAGCCCCTTTGCCTTGCCGATCGCCTCGTCCATCAGGTCCTTCGTAAATTCCACCTTCGACCCGACGTGCACTGTGCCGGCATGCGCGACCTTCTTCTGCAGATAGTCCTCGATATAGACCTTCTGCTCCGCCGTCAACCCGGACAGATCCTTATGCTGTCCGACATATTCCGCAAGCGCCCGCCGTGCGAGGTGCGTCATGCCATCACCCGGCTTCGCGGTCTCGGCAAAAACCTTCGAAGCGGCCTTCGCGCTTTTTTCAGCCGTCCGTTCGACCGCTTCTTTCAACGCACCCGCCGGAGCCATGCTTTTCATTCCCGGTTGAATAGGTGCACTATGTGGAATGGTCGAATCAGGAGCAACGCCTCCTTTTATTTTCGTTGCGGCTTTGACAGCCTTGTCCGCGATCTCATGCGAGGAAGCACCGGCACCCGATCCGCCCGGAAGAGGAGTCGGAGCTCCGATATTGGCATGATGGAGCCAATCGGCCGCGGCATGTGCCCCCTGAGCGACCGAGGCGCCGAGCAACCCGATCGTTCCCGACATAACCGCCCCCTTCTTCGTCTCGAACCACTTATAATCGCTCCGGGCCGACTTCACGCGTTCTTCCTCCTGCTTTTGCTTTTCCCCAAACATCCTCTCAAAACGGTATGAGACGCTTTGTTCCTTACTATCATCGGCATCCGTAAAAATCCCTACGGTCGTCTCCGCCCGGGACAATGCCTCCAACAGACGTATCCGACTCCGTATTCCTTCCGCTCCGTCCCCGAAACTCACCTGGTCATCATCGAGCTTCTTCTTGACAGAGTCGACGCGCGCGACGAGATTCTTTAATTCCCGCTTCATCCCTTCCGCATCATCGGCTGACAATTTTGCCACCCGATCATTGATATTGTCGAGGCGCTCGGCAAGCCCGCGCTTTCGTCCGTCATTCCGATCCTTTTCCGAAGCCGCGGCATGGACCATCGTCCGCTTGCTCCCGGCAAGTTTTTCTTGAGAGAGTTCCTCAGGTTTCCCGAGCAATTTCTTAAACCAACCGCCATTATCCGCTCCCTTGGTCGCAACCGGCGACTCGATACCTCGCCTGGCCTGCCGGTCCTGTTCGGCAAGATTTTCCTTCGCCCGCCGATATCCCGTCACGCCACCCAGAATGGAAGCGATGATCGGGGCTGCCGCCAACGAGGCGACTCCGGCCCCCATGAGGGCGAACCGACCTGCCACACCGCCCGCGAAATAGGCCGTACGTTCCGCGCCGGTCGTTGTCAACGTAGCCGCAAAAAGATTCTGCCGTTCAAGTTTCTCAAGATGCTTCCCGATTTCCGGATGTGCCTGCAGGTGCTGGACGAGCCGGACACGGTTGTCGGCCACCCGCAAGGCGACATATTCATCCCGTACCGCCTTATAGTCATTCGGGTCCGTCCGTTCCCGATCGATGAATCCGCTTAATCGGTCCTGCGCCGCGTCATAAACCTGCTTCGCCTCATCATATTTCCTGCGATCGCTTTTCGACGCCTCCTCAAGAGACCATTCCTGCGGAATCTTCGAAAACGCATTCGCCGCCCCGTTGAACGCGGCCCATTCCGCCGTAGCTGTCGCATCGTTTTCCAAACCCTGGACCGATGACAGGAATTTGATATCGAATGTCCCGTCCGCCTTTCCTTCCACGTCCAATCCGCTCATCTTCACGCCCCCTATCAGCTGTCCGAGCTCTTGGCGATATTCATTTATTCCGCCATGCAACACCTTCTCCGCGATTTCCTTCCGTGCCTTGGCCACATGATAACCCTTGAAAATGCCTCCCTTGGCCGTATCCCGCGCGCTATCCTCGATATTCCGTGCCGCCGCCTGCGACAGACTTTCCGCAACGAACAACTGCTGCCCTTCGGTCAGTTCGGAAAACCCATCGAACATCAATAATTCGGCGCTCGTAATACCGAGCCCCTTGAATTTCTCCTGTACGGCGTCGGAAAGTTCCTTCTCCTCGTGAGATTCCGACTCATCCGGAAGGCTCAGCGGTTCGGGATCCGGTTCAAGCGAGAGCGGCTTCACAAGATCTGCTTCCGGCGTCGCCGTCTGAGAGGTATCGGGCGTCACGGGTTCCGGGGGTTTTACTCCTTCGTCTTGCACATCCGGATTTTCCTCCCCTTCCGAAAAATCCGGCACCGGCTTCGGAGTAGTCGGCACCGCACCGGGCGCAACGTCCGGCGCCTTCGCAAAAGACTCAAGTTCCGTTTTCACCGCAGTCAATTCCGCCCTTGTTTTCTTCTTCGCCTCCTCTATACGCGTCATCTCTTCGTCGATCTTCCGCAGATCATCCGTGGTCACCGGCTTTTCCGACTCCATCTTCGCGGTTATCTCCTCGGACGATTTCAAATCGGTCAATACTTTCTTGATCTCTTCGATTTTTTTCATCTGTTCCGACCACCGCGAAACCAACCCTTCGAATACGTTCTGAGCCTTGGTTCGTTCCGCCTCCAGGGCACGCAGATATGAATCATGCGATTCCAATTCGGACCGGAGAGCATCGGCTCGACGGTTCAAACGTTCCGCGTCACTCTCCAGGGGAGGCAGCTCCTTCAACTTTTTTACTTTCTTACTCCTATCCGGGAAACGCTCGATTTTCTCGAGATTCAACGCATCGATTTTCTCCCTGAGCGATTCAGGGTTTCTCCGCAGTTCCAGATCCGCTTCCTTGTTCCGGATATGTTTCTCCGCCCTCAAAATATCCCCTTCAAGCCGTGCGATATTTTCAGAAACAAACTCATCGCCCCCATTTTTTTTCAAATCATCCAGTTGATTTTTCTCCCTTTCAAGCTGAGCCTTCAGGTCAGAGATTTCCTGTTCGAATTCTTCCGGCCCACCCTGATTCCCCGCCAGGATCCAAAGAAGCCTGCTTATTTCCGCATGTATCTCTTTCTCAGTCATCGATTTCGACACTGATTCGATCTCAGAATCGGGCTTCAGTACCGTTTCAGAATCCGCTTCCCCTCCCGGTTCCGGTTCCACGACCGTTTCCGACGTTACTTGATCGGTTGTCGGTTCGATATCCGGCCCCAGGTCCGATCTCACATCCGACGGATTCTTTTCATCGATCGCGCTCTCCGACGACGAAAGGATTTCGCTCCCTTTCATGTCATTCGTTTTCCCCTTCTCTGCCTCACCGATGATGAAATTCAACTCCTCCACCGCATGGGAAAGTTGAAACTTTTTCCGCACCGATCGCCGTTCTTCCCGATCTCGCGCAGATGATTCCGCTTCCGCATTCCCGTCCGAGTCCGACTCGGAAAGAGCACCATTCAATCCTGCACGGGTAGCTTTCAGGGATTCGATAATCGCATCCCGCCTGTTTTGTAATGAGACTAATTTTCCGAAGTCCGTCGATTTTCCGTTTTTTTTCGCTTTCCTGATCTCCTCCTGATTATTGTGTATGGCCGATTTGATCTTTGCCAGCTCGGCAACCGACTCGACGGTATCGCCATCAAGAAACGTCTTCTTCCCCTCTTCCGGGAGCATATCAATAATTTTCCTTATCTGCCACAATCTGGCATCATCGGCCTTCACGGGCGCTTCAACCACCGAAGGAACCGGTTGTTTTCCCTTCGAAACGGGAGTTTTTTTTCTCTTTGTCCTCCTGGCATCTTTCTCCCGACGCTCCAACTCCGGACCGATGTATTCCAGATCGTTCTGGATGCTCCGAAGCTCGCCCCATTTTTCATCGGAGAGACGGCGCTTGGTCTTTTCTTGCTGCAATCCGAGCATCCGTTCTTTCAACCGGAAAAATTCATCCGATAACTCCCGAGTACCCCATTCCTTCTTTCGGAACAGAAACGGTTTTCCCGTCTTCAGTTCTTTCCGTGCATCATCCTTTCGGTCATCCGAAGGAATGTGCTCGATTCGTTTTTCTTCGGCAATATCCGAAACAACAGGGACTTCGACCCCTTTCCGGGACTGCTGTTCCGATGCCTCAAGTTCGGCCTTTAATTTTTCCAAAGAATCCTGCCAATCCTTTTTCGGAGGATTCTTTTTTTCTGACATCATACGTATAATCAGACAGTGTTCAAAACGAACCTTTCAATACTCTCTTTCGAATGTTCGGCGTACCGATCTTTTTATGCTATAATCTTACCACAACAAACCTGAAAGAAAAAATATGAAGGGAAATATCCTTCGGTCGCGCGTCGTCTTCTGGTCGGTCTTCGCTCTCATCGTCATCGCCGGGTTCGGCCTCCGCTTCTACGACATCGAGTCGCTCCCGTCCGGACTCTATCCCGACGAGGCGATGAACGGCACGAACGCGCTCGACGCGAACCGTACCGGCGACTACAAGATCTTCTATCCCGACAACCAGGGCCGAGAGGGACTGTTCATCAATATCCAGGCGCTTTCCATCAAGGCCTTCGGGTCGAACATGACCGCACTCAAGCTTCCTTCCGCGATCTTCGGCGCCCTGGCCATCCTTGGCATCGGTCTCCTCGCCTGGGAGCTCTTCCGAAGCCGGTACGCGGCGCTCATCGCGGCTTTTCTCGTCGCCACCTCGTACTGGGCCATCAATTTCTCCCGCATCGGATTCCGGGCCATCATGGTACCGTTCGTCCTCTCGTTCTCGTTCTACTTTTTCTTCCGAGGCCTCCGAAAGGAACGTTTCCTCCCATTCATCCTGTCAGGACTCTTTTTCGGAACCGGGCTCAACACCTATACCGCCTTCCGGCTCGCCCCGTTCATTCTGATCCTGCTCCTGCCATTCCTCTTCCTCTCATACGACTCCTTCTTCAAACGCTTCTGGAAGCATGCCCTTGTCTTCGTCCTCTTTGCGGCACTCACCGCGGCACCGATGTTCTACACGTTCGCCATCCATCCCGAACTGTTCCTGTCCCGCGCGGACAATGTCTCCGTCTTCTCACATAATCATAAGGACCTCTGGGGAACGCTCGGAAAGACCATCAGCCTCTCGCTCATCAAGTACAACTTCGTCGGCGACCAGAATTGGCGGCACAACTATCCCCCATACCCGATCCTCGACCCGATCGTCGGCACCTGTTTCCTCGGTGGACTTCTCTTCTCCCTCGGCATGTTTCTCAAGATACTACGGGCACGCCTACGCACCAAACACCCCGACACCGAACTCGTGGCGCACGCCTTTCTTCTCGTAGCCTTCATCTCCATGCTCGCCCCGGAGTTCCTCACGAACGAAGGCCTCCCACACGCGCTCCGCTCCATCGGCACACAGCCGGCCGTCTTTCTCTTCGCGACTATCCCACTCCTCTTCCTGTTCCGAAAAGCCTCTCATTCCAAAGGCGGTACCAAGGTGGCGATTCTCATCACGCTCACGCTCATTCTCGGGGTCTCCGCGTCCTGGAACATCGTCAAGTATTTCGTCTTCTGGCGAAACCGGCCGGAACAGCATACCTCGTTCAACGAGAACTACCGGAACATGGCGGAATACCTCGTCTCGCTTCCCAAGGAAACCCAGAAATACGTCGTTCCCGACTCCTTCATCGCCGTCCAGCCGATCATCTTCCTGACGGACGGGCGGACGGACAACATCGAATACGTCACCAAGGACACCGTGATCCATACCCCATCCGTCATCGTCATGCAGGGCTACGATGCGCAGGTGATCCGGAACATCCAGAAGATCATACCCGAAACGCGCGAAGAACACGTCGACCTTCATCCCGGATCCGGATCCGATTTCACCGCCATCATCGTGCCGTAGAGAATAGATAACGATAAACCGTCAGCAGGGAACGGTTAACAAAAAAAGAATTCCGGTCTTCAATTTTTCACTTTTATTTTTTCAATTTACATTTCCCTCTATGGACCACATCAAGAAACAGGCCCGGCTCATGGTCGCGCTCATGCTCGGAGCGCTCTTCCTCGTCTCACTGTCGCTTGCCTGGCAGGAAGCGACGACCTTCGACGAGCGGGCTCACGTCCCGGCCGCGTATTCGTCCGTCCATTTCGGAGACATGCGACTCAACCCCGAGCATCCCCCGCTCATCAAGGACCTTGCCGGCATTCCCCTCCAGTTCATGAACCTCTCCTTCCCGACCGATTCGGCGCAGTGGCAAAGCGGCGTGAACGAGCAGTGGACGGTCGGCAGCATGTTCATCCACCAAAACGACGCGGGGTGGGTCATGTTCTGGGCCCGGTTCCCGATCATCCTCCTCACGCTCCTGTTCGGATTCATCCTCTACCGGTTCACCAAGGGATTCGCCGGCACGGTCGCCGGGCTCTTCGCGCTACTCCTCTTCATCGCCGACCCGAACGTCATCGCGCACGACCACTATGTCACGACCGACCTCGGCATCGCCGCCTTCATCTTCATTTCCATCATCTCCTTTGTCCGGTTCCTCCGAAAACCGGACACGGCAAACACGATTTTCTTCGGCGTTTTCCTCGCCTTGGCCGAGCTCGCGAAGTTCTCGGCAATCCTTCTCTACCCGTATTTCGCCCTGGTCATCCTCGCCTACGCCCTCACCCGACCCAAGGCCGACACGGTCCGCGACTCGAATATTCTCTTCTCACTCAAGCAGTTCTTCTCCTACGCGATCAAATACGTCGGCGCCCTCGTCGTCTGCTTCGCGCTCATCTGGATCGTCTACCTTTTCAATACCGTCAACGAGCCCGGCATCAAGATGGTCGAGACCGCGAAGAGTTTCTTCCAACAGGACAATCTGCCCGCGCACTTCGCCATCGATACGGTCACGTCGTTATCCGGTTCCGCCACGACCAAGCCCTTTGCCCAATATCTCCTCGGTTTCTTCAAGGTCTTCTCACGTTTCGAGGGCGGCAATACCCACTTCTTCCTCGGCGATGTCACCGCGGACGCCAGCCCGTGGTATTTCCCCGTCGTCTTCACACTCAAGGAAACGCTTCCGTTCCTCTTCCTTCTTGTCTTCGGTGGCATCTATACCGTCGTCCGGATAGTCAAGTCCTTCGCCGGAAAGTCCGCACGCACGTGGCACACCGTCATCGCGCATTCCGTCCAGAGCCATATCACCCAGTACACGATGTTCGGCTTCGTCGTTCTCTACGCGTTCGTAAGCATCACCGGAAACCTCAATATCGGCTTCCGTCATCTCTTTCCCATCCTGCCGCTCCTCATAGTCCTCGTCGCCAAGACCGTCTTCGACTTCATCCGACGCCAGGGATTCCAGGGCGAGCACACCTCCCGCATCGTGCTCACGGCTCTTGCCTTCTGGATCCTCGTGATTCCCGTCGTCGCCTATCCCTCCTACCTCTCCTACTTCAACGAGGCGGCGGGCGGGACGGCGAACGGGTACCGGTACGTCACCGATTCCAACTACGACTGGGGGCAGGATATGAAACGCCTCAGTGATTTCGTCAACGCATTCAACGACTGCAAGTCCGGCGCGACGGATCCGGACTTCTGTACGCAGTTTGCCGGCATCATGCAGGACCCACCGATCGACCAGCTCCGCATGGCCTACTTCGGCGGTGCCGATCCGAAATACTACCTCGGCGACAAATATACGGAATGGTATGCCGACTGGGGTCGTCGCTCCGGCTGGCACGCGATCTCGGCCACCTTCTGGCAGGAAAGCCTCTACCAACCGAACCCGACCGGCAAACTCACCTACCGGTGGATCATCGACGGAGGCTACCCCATGGCTTGGCGCGCCGGCGATTCCATCTTCGTCTACTACATCCCGCCATCCCCGGGAATAGAATAAGCGATTCCCGCAAACCGAAAAGCCGACCCTGTAAAGGGTCGGCTTTCTCATCTCCATTATATTCCGTTCAAGACCACCGTACGTATTATCAACCGAGCCAAGTCCGCGAAGGCATGGCAATCCGGTTTTTTAGTATCTATCTCAAATCTCATGTCGAGCTGTAAATCCGAAAATTTCGTTGGAG
>JBAXFX010000005.1:0-30412 GCA_037139695.1 Candidatus Moraniibacteriota bacterium
TGGTTTGCAGCCGAAATTTTCGGATTTCAGCCGGCAAGCGGATTTTTTGGCTTATTATCGTGGTGAGATTTGAGATAGATACTTACTGTTAATTGTTATCTGTTGACTGTCGTATGTGTGGAATAACCGGAAAACTTTCTTTCAATGATACGCCAGTCGATATCGCGGATATCGGGCGGATGAACGATGCCATCATTCATCGCGGACCGGACGACGGCGGATCGTATCTCTCGCCGGACGGGCGTGTCGGCCTTGGTCATCGACGGCTTTCGATCATCGACCTTTCTCCGCTCGGTCACCAGCCGATGCGGTATATGGACCGATACGAGATCGTCTTCAACGGGGAGATCTATAATTTCCAGGAGAAGCGGGAGATGCTCGAGAAGGAGGGGTATGTTTTCGCCTCGCACTCCGATACCGAGGTAATCCTCGCCCTCTATGACCGGTTCGGGAAGGATTGCCTCGAACACCTGCGCGGGATGTTCGCGTTCGCGATCTACGATGAGCGGGAGAAGACGCTGTTTTGTGCCCGTGACCGGGTCGGCAAAAAGCCCTTCAAGTATTATGCCGACGACAACGTATTCCTGTTCGCGTCCGAACTGAAGGCGATATTGACGCAGTCCGAGTATCATCGCGAGCCTGATTATCTGGCGATCCATCATTATCTGACGCTTCGCTATGTTCCGGCGCCACTGACCGGATTTTCCGGTATCAAGAAACTCGAGCCGGCACACTTCCTGTTCATCGATCTGAAGACGGGGACGATTGAGAAGGAGCGGTATTGGAAACTCGATTATTCCGAAAAGCTCGACCTGTCGGAGGGGGAGTGGAAAAAGCGGATCATGGAGAAGCTTGAGGAATCGGTGAAGATCCGTATGGTGTCCGACGTGCCGATCGGGGCATTTTTGTCCGGCGGGATCGACTCGAGTGCGATTGTCGGACTGATGAGCCGGCACAGCGACCGGCCCGTAAAGACGTTCTCCATCGGGTTCAAGGAGGAACAATACAATGAACTTCCGTACGCCAAGACCGTGTCCGACCTGTTCAAAACGGAACATACGGAGTTTGTCGTCGAACCCAAGGCAATGGAGGTCATGCCGCTTTTGGTGCGACATTTCGAGGAACCGTTCGCGGACAAGAGTATGATCCCGACCTACTACGTGAGCAAACTGACGCGTGAACGCGTGACCGTGGCCCTCTCGGGCGACGGCGGGGACGAGAACTTCGCCGGGTATGCCCAGCACGGCATATTCCGGTTCTCACTTCTGTACGACAAAGTCCTCTTCTTGCACCGACTGATCGTGTTACCAGTCACAGCCTTCCTGGCGGCGCGGGTCAAGAACACGTTCTTCCTGCGCGCGCATCAGTTCGCGAAGACCATGGCTGAGCCGTACGCGCACCGGTATGCGAATTACATGTGCTACTTCACGGATGAGGAGAAGGAGATGGTCTATACCGATGATTTCCGGAAACGATTTTCCGATGTCGATTCCCTGGAGCTCGTCGCCTCGGAATTTTTCGGGAGCGGTTCGGCGGACCGGCTGGATCAGGCGCTCTTCGCCGACTTCATGACCTATCTGCCGGACGATCTCATGGTAAAGGCGGATATCACTACGATGGCGGTCGCGCTCGAATCGCGGAGCCCGTTCCTGGATCACGAGTTTCTGGAGCTGACGGCCAAGATTCCGAGCCGGTTGAAAATCCGAGGGATGAACAATCGGAAATACATACTCAAGAAGTCTCTCGAAGGATTCCTGCCTGATAGTATCCTCTACCGAAAAAAGATGGGCTTCGCTTCGCCGATTGACATCTGGTTCAAGACGGACCTCCGGGACTATGCCCGCGAGTTGCTGTTGTCCCCGAAGGCGGTGTCACGCGTGATCTTCCGTAAAGAGGCAGTCGAAAAGATGCTCGATGACCATGTGACTACGAACATCAACTATGCCCGCCATATCCTAGCGCTCGTCGTGCTCGAATCGTGGTTCCTGGAATTTTTCGATGAAAAAACGGCATGAAAACGAAACTGAAAAAAACTATCGAGTTTATCCTGAAACTGCTGGTCACCTTCGGACTGTTGGCCTGGCTGATACTGAAGATCGACTGGGCCGAGGTATTGACCTATCTTGAACGGATATCCGTCTGGCAGATCGTCCTCTATATCGGAGTGTTGCTGTTCGGTGTGCTTATTTCATCATACAAATGGAAAATGCTGGCCGAGTTCAAAGGTCTTCCCGTCACGGTGACGGAGTGTTTCAAGCTTTACCTGACCGGCTCGTTCATCAACAACTTTTTCCCGTCCTTCATCGGCGGGGATACGAACCGGGCGTATCAACTGGGCAAAAAAAACGGTCGGTTTTCCGATGCCGTCGCAAGCGTGGTGATGGACCGGTTGACCGGATTACTCGGCGCGATGGTCCTATCGGTGTGTTTTGCCGCGCTCAACTGGCGCGTAGTGAGCGAGCACGCCGTACTCTTGTGGATCGTGGCCGGCATACTTGCATGCCTCGTCGGTGTCGCGTGTCTCGGGTATATCATGACCTTTCCGTTCTGGTCCCATGTGACCCGGTTCGTCCCGAAAAAGGCGATGGATTTCCTGTCTGCATTGCACGAGTATTACGACCACAAGGGAATGTTCGCCCGTGCCATGGGGCTGTCGGTGCTGTTCAGTCTGGTCGGGCTGGGATTGCAGAACGCCGTCATCTTTTGGGCGCTCGGTATCCATGTCCGGGCACTTGATTATCTGTCTGTGATTTTCCTCATCAGCATCGTGTCGTCCGCACCGGTGAGTATTAATAATATCGGCATACAGGAGTGGGCCTACGTCACGTTCTTCGGGTTTTTCGGCGTCGCCTCGCCCGCGGTCATCGCCGTCTCGATCATCATCCGAATCCTGCAGATGCTGGTGAGCTTCACCGCGCTGCCGATGTATCTGAAGGGGCGGAAATCGGCTGGAAGCGGTTCAACTTCACTCGGGGCTAAAGGAACAGGTCCATCCGGAGGAGCATGAAGGTCAGACTGAGTGAGATGAGTATGAAGGCGGATGTCAGGAGGCGTTCCGCTTTTTTCGTGGAGTCTTTCCTGAAGAGCAGGAGGAAGACGAACGGCACGATGAGATACCGTTGCTCGATAAGGAGCGAGGGGAGCGCTCCGGCGAGGATGAACGGGAATATGACGAGATATTCGCGCTTCAGGTCCATGAAAAAGAGTGTCCCGATACCGATGACGATCATAAGGACATAGAGCCATCGGTAGTCGCCATATGCCTGGCCGAGTGCCAGGTTCCGCAGGAAGTGTGCGTCCAGATTGTATTTGTGAAGGACCGGCGGGAGCAATACGAACGAGAGGCCGAGAGCCGCGCCGATCGGCAACACGATTGTCAGGAACCGCTTTCTTGCAGCGTCCGTGGCGTTTTTTACCGTGGCGACGATTATCGGGAGGAAGAGGAGTCCCGTGAGCGCGAGAAAAAAATAAACATTTCCCGCATAGAGGCCGAATACGTGACTTTCCTTGTCCCCGATCGCTATGCCGCCGTTTTGCCAGACGAAGGCGATGAAGAAGAGGAATACCGGTGCGTACCAGAATGTTTTTTTCAGGAAGGCCATGATGTGTTTCGTCGATACGGTGTAGCCGAACTCCGATACGTACGGAAAGAGCCAGATGAACGCTATCCAGAGTATCGAGTCCTGCCGGACCAGCACGCATGAGAGCGATACGAGTGCCGAGGCGAGGTATTTTTTCTTTAACGAAAGCAGGAACGCGGTCAGGAGGAGGAATATCGAGAAGAGGTCGGTGTAGACGAGGGGAAAATAGAGGAATGTGACCGGAAAGAAGGCATACTGGAGCGTTCGCATCCACGGATTCCCGATGCGGAGCGTTTTTGAGATCCGGAAGAAGACGACAATCGAAAGGATGGAGAAGAAGAGGCTGACCATCCGTACTTCCTGGAGGGATGGCTGTTTTTCCCCGTGAAAGAGGATCGTGGCCGAGGTGGCGATTACGGCATGGTAGCCGGGGATAGTCGTGAGATCGTCGATCATCGAATAGTTGCCCTTGAAAAAGCGTTGTATTTGCCGGCAGTGGGTCGCTTCGTCGACATAGGTCTTGTTGCCGAGGAAGATAATTCCCACCCAGACAAAAAGCGCGAGCGTGAGAAGCGGGAAAAATATTTCCTTCCGGTGCCGTGAGATGAAATCGGTCATGATCGTGATGTTCGCGAAGAAATGTTTAATATGAAACCTGGTCGGCCGGTACGTCAGCGTCTATCAGGATTTTCTTTTTCAATGCCACGGGGTTCGTGGCGGTGAGACTGATATGTTCCGTCGTGCTCCCGGAAATCGACGCGCATATCCGGAACAGTGCCGGGCAGGTCAGGCTGTCGATACTCACGTTGCGACCGTTTACGATCGTGTACGGGAGAGTGTCCGTCGACCGTATGGCGACGGATGTCATCGTGACGCCGTCGACGTTTTGTAGAGACATGCCCGAACCGGACCCGATAGTCGAGTTCTCAATGGTCACGTTTCCGATCGGGCTTTCCTCGAGAGCGTCGAGGTCGATCGAGCTCTCGCGCGCGTGCGGACTGACGATGTTCGAAAAATGGATATCACTGAAGGACGGGACACCGGTCGGGTCTCCCTCTGCCTGATCGGGTCCGTAGTGCATGGTCATCTGGATCGCGCTGAAGAGGACTTTGTCCATCCGGATATCCCGGAACCAGAGTGAGTTTGCGTTCACGCGCTCCGTCTCGAGTGCCTTCAGCCGGACGCCGTACTGACTGCCGCGCATCGTAAGTCCATACGCGAACACGTTCCGTACGCCGCCCGCGATCTCGCTGCCGACGGCGATGCCGGCGTGGCCGTTCTTGATGGTCGTGTTCCTGATGATGATATTCTCGGTGGGAATATTCTCGGTCAGGCCGTCGCGCGCCTTGCCGGACTTGAGCGCGATCGCATCGTCGTGCGTATCGAACGATGAGCGCTCGACGAGGACATTCCGTGACGAATCGATATCCAGGCCGTCGTTATTCTGGCCGTCCGTGAGAACGGAGACGTTTCGGACGACGATATCGTGGCTGTATGTCGGATGGATCGTCCACATCGGTCCGCTCTCGATCGTGAAATCCTGGAACAGGATGGAGCCACAATGGACGAATTCGACGAATGCCGGCCGGAGCATCCTTTCTTGGGAACCGAAGATGCGGTCCGGAATCGGCACGCTCTGGTCTCCCATGGCATAGAGGGCATGGGTGACGACGAGGCTCCCGAGGCCCTTCCACGTATTCCCGTTACCGACGAGCCTGCCGGTTCCGGTAATCGCGATATTGTGCTTTCCGTAGGCGTAGACGAGCGGGGAATAGTTGTAGACATCGACTCCTTCATAACGCGAAAGGACGACCGGCAGGTAATCGTTCGGATCCGTACTGAACGATACGATGGCACCCGGATCGAGGTGAAGGTCGATGCCGTCTTCCAGATGTATCGCTCCGGTGAGCCAGGTGCCTTTCGGGATGACGACGTGTCCGCCACCCTGATTCGAACAGTCGGCGATGGCATCGGCTATCGGCTTGGTATTCTTGGTGGTCGCGTCCGGGACGGCGCCGTAGTCGGTGATGTCGCACGTGCGGTCCGGGAATACCGGTTGAACGATGGCGGGCATCGAAAACGGCGGCGTGATGTCGTCCGTATTCTCGAACGGGTCGATGGAAACCGTCTCGTAGGTCGGCTGGGGTGCGTCGGAAACCGTTCCGATGCCGAGGGAAAGCACGGATACGAGCGGGAGGAAGACGGAGAGAGAGAGCGTGAATGTGCGGACGGTGGCTCTGTTCGGGATGGTCGGACGCATATCATTTGAATAACGAATCCCAAGTGAGCAGCTTCGATATGTCGGACATCACGACCGATCTCTTCCGGTCCGTATCGGACTGGCGCGTGCCGATGACGACCGTTTCGAGTGGCTGGAAGCGGGTCACCGTCAGCGTGCCGAAAGGCCTCGTCTCAAGCACCGTGAAATCCGAACCGGGATCGAAGGAGTCGTCTGAAAAACGGATGTCGAAGTAGTTTCCTTCCGTGTAGAGCGACGAATCGCCCACCTCGTCGGAGTAGCCGATCCCACGTCGTTCCAAAAGGGCCCAGAACGCGGGCTCGTATTCGGACTTCGCGTCAAGGTAAACGGGATATCCGTTCTCGTCGTGTTTCGAGACGATGTAGTCGACGATACCTTGTTCCTGTGAGAGCGTGATGCGGTTCGTGTTCGGGAAGATGTCGCCCGTCTCGATGTCGGCGCTTTCCGTCATGGGCGCGGTGTTTCTCAGTGTGGCAAACGCGGGGGCAATGGCGCGAAGATTAAGTCCGACAAGGGCCAGTATGACGATGCTGAATGCGACTAGGCGTAGGCGACTCTTTTCGGGACCGAATAATTCCAAGATAAATCCATAGAGGAGGATTGCCAACGGCGAAAGGAGGAGAAAGAACCTCGGATACATCCGGTAGCCGTCCGCGATAGAATAGATGAGATAAAAGGAGACGGCGAGCCAAAGGGAAATCAGGATGAGAAAATTTTTCCGGTCGGCATCCGTTTCCCTGAAGGTCCGTATGATCAGGACGACTGATCCGAACACTGATAGGGCGAGCGCGAGGATTTTTAGGCCGAATCCGTCGCCATATACCCCTGGTTCAAATCCGTAATCCTTCAGTTTGATCCCGTTGATCTGGTCGTTTGCGGTATTGATGAAGAAGAACTCGTATGCGCCGTACTCGACCGTCTGGACCAGCGTGTCGGGCATAATGAAACTTCCCGGACTTGTTTTGACGAACTTCTCTTTCAGATAATGGAGGTTCTCCCGGTTCGTCTTGACATCGTTCAAGATGGCGGGGGAATAGACGAGAAAGACGATGCCAAGGGTCGCAAGCCAGACCTTCCATCTGAAGCGTGGACGGTTGATCGCGGTAAATATAATCGCGATGATCGGAATCACGAAGAACGAATTGAAATGAATCTGCGATGTGACGGCGACCATCGCGACCGCGACCAGGAACCATCGGGCGGGATGTCTTTCACGGGGAGAGACACCGCGCAGGAGGGCGTAGAAGGAAAGGAGGACCAGGAACGGCAGTACGTTCGGGCTCCAGGAGAAGCGCGAATACATGACGAGGTAGAGCGAGACGGAGAAGATGGCCAGGAGCCCGATCGATTGGATCGTGGGAAAATATCGACGGCAGAAGAGGTAGAAGAGCGGTAATGCGAGAATCGACAAGAGAAGGATGTTCATCGCGTGTCCGGTCGGCGTGTTGCCGAATACTATTGCGGACGCATATTCCATGTAATAGAAGGCTGGGCCGAGGCGCAGCATGCCACCGCCGACATTCGGTCCGAGGAGGGGAAGATTGCCGATGCCGTGATCGACGGCGGGTGAGACGAGTTCGTAATCGAAGGCTTGATCTATCTCGAAGTGAAGCCAATCGGAAAAATGATAGGTGCGCAGGAAAATACCGACGCCGAAAAAAACCGCGATGGCGACAAGCTCCCATCGGTTCTTCCTCATGGTTCGAAGCGGTATTTCCTTCCGGGGTTCGACTGGCATAGGTACCATTAATAGGCGATCGCGGATGCCGGGATGATCTTCACGAAATTGTTCGGACGCCCACCGATGACAACCTCGTGTTCGAAAGCGGTCGCATCGCTATAGACCTTCTTGAAATCGACGATATCATTGACCGCGCCGGAGAGCTTCAATGACCGGCTTTGCCGGCCGATAGAGATGACAAAGTAGTCGTACTTTTTCCCGAGGAGGTCCTTCTTCGTGAAGCCGATATTGCATGTACCGACGAACTCGGTGCAGACCGCGCCCTTGTCCGACCAGACGACGAGGTTCCGCGCGTTCGGGAGGGCATTAAGGTATGTGGCAGCCTCGAAACTTCCGTCTCCCATGTCTTTCGTATTAAGGAGGTATCGCGCGGGAAGCAACGGTGAAGCGTAGGCGAAATAGAACGGCCTGATATACAGGAGCGAACCCGCCAGGAAGACGGCGAGGAGCAGTGTCGCCGGCAACGGCTTGAGGAAGCGTTTTACCGGATCCAGAGACAGTACGTGTGCGGTGCCGATCGCGGCGATGATGAGAGCCAACGGATAGAGGATGATCTGGTAGCGGACGGTCGCGATCACGTCGTTGACCGTGGAAGCCAGATAGTAGAGGAGGATGAAGAGGGAAAAGAAGATGACCGTTTTCGTCTTCAGGGACATGGTGGTGCCCCGCTTCACTACCGTCAGGAGTCCGACGACGAACAGGAGGAAGAGGACCGGATGCAGACCGAAGATGAGACTATATGTGTTCGCAATCATCGCGCTGGCATAGGCGAGCGGGATTCCCTTCTCACTTGTTCCGACTCCCTTTGGCGACGAAAGGATGCCTTCCAGATCGAACGGCTTCATGCCGAGATACGTGTCGACGAGGGTAAAGAGAATCATGCCGACAAGGACGGCTATGAGTGCGGTGGCGAGCACCTGTTTGTATTTTGAGAAAAACCGGAGTATCGGCCCGATGATTCGAGCCTCGAGGAAGGCAACGTCAATGGTGATCAAGGCGACGAGGCCAGCGAAAATCGGCCAGGTTTTTTCAAAAGCCTTGCTTCCGAATGTTCCCTCGAGGAGTACGTTCGGATGTGCCCATGTGGCCGGATAGAGCACATAGTAGGTCACCATGGAGATGCCGGCGATAGCGAAGTATTGGAGAAAGGACTTCTTCAGGAATCCTTTCAGCTCCGGTTTTTCATCGGCGAGGATATATTCGAGAAAGGGGAGGAAAAGGAAGAAGACATAGAGAATGTTCGCCACGTACTTCGTCAACAGGGAAAGTCCAAGAAAAATACCCGTGAAGACCAGGTATTTCGTCTCGGTGTTTTTTTGGAAGGTGAGGTAGCTGAGAAGTGAGAGGGGAAGGAAAATCCAGAGGAGTGAATCGGGATTGATGATCATCGAGATGCCGAGGAGAATCGGTGAGAGTCCGATGAAGACGAATCCGAGAAGCGCTATCTTTTTTCCGAACAGCTTATCGAGGAAAAAGTAAAAAGCGAGGAGCATGAACGTACAGAACAGGAAAATCGGCAGACGGAAGAAATAATTGATCCCGTCGATATCCGCGACCTGGGCGTCGGTCTTGATATCGCCACGGATACCTTCGTAGACCATCGGGTCGTACCGTAGGAGTCCGAAGCCGGAGAGGAGTGCGACGGTGATGCCTGGTTTGTCGTTGATATTGGTCGACCGCCACTTGTGCTCGGAAACGGCGGTCCAGAATTTCGAGATGCGACCGTAGGTCCAGTACGGCTCGTCGACCGCCGAATAGCTTCCGATCCGGGTGAGTCCGAGAAACAGGTTGCATCCGATGACCGCAGTCAGTATGAATAGCGTGGCGTACTTTCGGAACGTTGGACTGCCGGTGTTGACGGTTTTCATGTATTTGTGGTGATTATCCGATGCTTCTCATTATATCACATGAAGCGTACCGAAAAGAGAAGTTGTCTCTGGAAAAGGCCTTGTGAAAAGGGATAGGATGGGGGTATAATGGGCACCGTATCGTCCCGGTTTATCCGGGGTCTCATGTATCATAATATACTGTCGGAATAAAGCAATTTTTCGTTTCAAGCCGATATATCACAGCGAATATGGAAAAAGTGAAGGATTTCGTTTCTAAATGGTATGTTCTTATCGCGATGCTGGTCATCGTCGGCGCGGCCGTGTTCGTGCGGACGTACCATTTCGACGACTGGCTCTACTTTAAGATGGACCAGTCCCGCGACGCGCTTCTGATTACCAACGCGGTCGAGAACGGGCCGCAGTACCTCCCGCTCCTTGGCGCACGCGCCGGTGCGGTCAAGCTCAAGCACGGATTCCTGCGCCTGGGGCCGATATTCTACTATTTCCAGTATGCTGCCGGGGTGATTTTTCACTCGACTCAGCCGTACGTATACGCGTATCCGGATCTGCTGTTCTCTATCCTGGCCATTCCACTCCTCTATCTTTTGGTGAGGATCTATTTCTCCAGACGGAATGCGCTTCTGATTACGGCGATGTACGCGCTTTCGTTCATCATCATCCAGTATTCCCGGTTCGCCTGGAATCCGAACTCGTTACAGTTCTTCCAGCTGGTGAGTTTTTACGGGCTGCTGAAATTCCTGAACGAGCCGGTCGAAAAACGGAAAAAATGGTGGCTGGCGACGTGGGCGGCTGGCATGACGATCGGTTCGCAACTGCACTTTTTCGGGTTTTTCAGCCTCGTCGGGATCTCGGGACTGCTGTTCATTTTCCATTTTCAGCTGTGGAAGAAAGAGTCCTTGCTGGCATGTCTGAAAAAGGACACGTTGAAGAGCATCGGTGTGTACACCGGCATCGCGGTCCTGGTGTTCTCCTTCTTCTATGCACCGGTCTTCATAAGCGAGTCCATGCGCGGTGGCCAGAACTCGAAAAACTTCATCGAGGCGCTCGGATCGAAGCCGGCAGCCAAGCCGATGTCCGACAAGCTCGTGAAGACGGTGACCGAAAGCATCAAGTACTACTGTCTCGTCACGACCTCGCAGTGCTACGGCAGCAACATGAAAGACGAAATCCCCGCGCTGTCCGTGACGGCACTCATCTTGCTTGCCGGTGCGGCGCTCATCGTCCGTTCCCTCCGGAAAAAGACGCTCACGCCGGCGGAGCGGGACTTCCTCGTCCTGCTTATCGCCTGGGTGGCGGTCTTCACCATTCTGACCGTGCCGGTCTCGTTCCAACTCCGACCGCGGTTCTTTATCGTTGTCTTTGCGATCCCGTTTATTTTCCTCGGGTTGGTTTTCGAATACCTCGGGGAACGGCTGAACGTAAAAGTGGCCATCGCGCTCGCATTCCTGCTTACGGCCGGTATCATCGGGTGGAATTCACATGGGACCTATGCATGGTTCAAGGAACAGGAAAAGTCGCAGAAGAGCGCGTTCATCGTGAAGCGGACACTGATCCTGAAAGCCAAGGATGGCGTAACGCTTGGGGAATTACAGGGCGCGACCGACTGGATGTATGGCCGTCATCAGGAGGGATCGACTCTGTATTATTACGTGAAGCCCGAGCATGTGCGCCCGATCGAATACCTCCTGTATTCCAAGCACGATGACTCGCTTGACTTCGCCACTATGGCGAGCAAGACCGACCCGCAGGCCCAGTTCTTCGCGGTGACGCCCGCTAAGAACGGGCTTGCTCCCGTGACGAAGAAATTCGGTAACAGTATCAGCGTCATCGCCTCGCAACAGTTCGGGCAGCTGATGGTCTATGAGTTGAATTTTCCCGACCGGGTCATCGAGGCAAAGTATTCGTTCAACAAGTCGAAGACCAAGACCGACCGGGTGTTCTGGAAAGACGTTTTCGGCATCCAAGACGACGGGAAGAATGTGATCCAGATAGAAGGTGCCGAATAGATACGTATTCACTTTCCGAGTATCGATATGGGAAATAAGGCACTGGATCTGGCAAGGCGGTACCCTGTATGGACCGCACTCTTCCTTTATACGGTGATAACGCTCGTTTTCACGTTCCCGCTGGTCTTTCGAATCGGGAGTGAGATCCCAAAAGGCGGTGGCGATGTCTATCAGGTCATCTCCGTCATCGATACGAAGATCTCCCAGTTACAGGGCATGGATGTCGTTCAGGGGACGGTCGCGACGCTGAAAGAGCTGAACACGTTCACTCCGTACGTGCTGCTCGGTCTCGTGTCCGGGAAGATTACGGCCTATACCGTGCTGTTTCTCCTGACCTATATCCTGAGCGGACTCGGGATGTTTCTTCTGGCAAGGCGGTACGTGAAAAATGACGCCGCCGCGTTCGTGGCCGGTCTGGTGTTCGCGTTCGCCCCGTTCCATTATTATCAGTCGGTCGCCGTGCACCTTGGGACGATGCAACAGCAGTGGCTGCCGTTCCTGATCCTGTATCTGGCGAAATTTTTCGAGCGGTTCCGGTTCCGGTATTTTCTCGCGACCGGCGCGTTCGCGTTCCTGACGGCGCTGAGTGAGCACCAGCTCCTTGCGTTCGCGATGATCTTCATCGTCTTCTTCGCCGCATATCGGATAGGAATCGACCGCGCTATCCTTCGGAACAGGACCTTCTGGTTCTCCGTGGCCGGCGCAGCCTTGTCGCTTTGCATCGTGGCCGTCACGATGTTCGGGGGGTACCTGAAGGTGGCTGTCTCGGACCATAATTTCCTGGCGGCGGGCATGAACGCGGCAAACAAATATTCCATCAAGGCGCTCGATCCGATCATGCCACCCGTTTCGAGCTCTATCTGGGGCGGTCTCTCCGCGAAGATCCAGGACCGTCTGCTCGGCGGGTCCGACCGCGGATCGTACTTCTTCGGCTTCTCCGTGATGGTGGCAATCGCGTACTTCGGATATGGAATATGGAAAAAACGAGTGGTCGAATACGGGGAGCGGGCCTACCGTCAGGATCTTATCTTCTGGGCCCTGGTCACGGTCGTTTTCTATGTCCTCGCGCTCGGGGCCTCGTTCTCAATCGGGAAATTCACCGTCTATCTGCCGTATTATCTGATTTTCCGATTCGTTCCGTTTTTCGAGAATATCCGCACCACTGGACGCATCTTTGTTTTCTCGATGCTCGGAGCGGCAATGCTTTCCGCGTATGCCCTGGCATTCCTATCCGCGAAATGGTCCAAGAAGAAGGCGCTCTTCTTCGCCGGTTTTTCCGCGCTGGTGTTGCTTGAATTCTGTGTGGCGCCGATCCCGACCATGACCGTCTCGTATTCGCCGTTCTACGATATGATCGGTCGGGACGCCGAGTCATATTCCCTGATCGAAATCCCCGGTTCCACGAGTTACGAGTTCGCGAGCTACGCGATGATGACCGATGCCATCCACAAGAAGGACGCGCTCAACGGTATGCCCCTGGCGCGGAAGATCAGTGGTCAGTTCGATATGCAACAGGAAACGCCGATCGTCAAACAACTGCTGTACACGATCCCGAAGGGGAACGATCCGGATACGAAGGATATGACGGATATCCTGAAAGGGTTTGATTGGTCGCAGGGGAACGATATCCTGAATTATCACCACGTGCGCTATATCACGGTGAGCAAGCTCTATGCCGACGCGAAGGTGCAGGCGCTCGCCGAGAAGTTCATCGGAAACCATATCGCCTGTGCGAACCGCTATGAGGATTCCTTCCTGACCGCCTGCGAGATCGCCAAGACGGATCCAAAGGGGTACTATTACTCGCTCGGCCTGAAGAATGATGCGATATCGACCATGTTCACGGGCGATGACGGGCGGAAGTTCCGGGAAATCGGGGACGGTGCCGGACTCAAGATCATCAATATGGACACCGCGTCGAAGGCGGTGACGGTCCGGTTGCTTCTCAAGGGGGCG
Source organism: Candidatus Moraniibacteriota bacterium (assembly GCA_037139695.1). GTDB lineage: Bacteria > Patescibacteriota > Minisyncoccia > Moranbacterales > UBA1568 > JAAXTX01. The sequence goes on from JBAXFX010000005.1 coordinate 13,395, forward strand.
GTTCCGGGGATGATCTTCTCGGTTGCTGGCGACGCGGGTGCGACGACACTCGTGCTTGACTCGAATCTGAAGGAATATGTGTTCGTGAAGACGCTGCAATCGGGGGGAAATGACATCCCGTTCATGATCCGTGATGCCTCCGGCGCGCCGGTCGCGATCTCGACGACGAAGAAGAAACACCAGGCCTCACTGGTCACCGATATCCGTGTCGAATCGAAATAACGATTTCCTGTCCGTATGCCGAAGTCTATCATCCCTTCCTCATTCAGGCCGACCCACAAACATCTTCTGATGCTGCTTGCCATCGTGGCGGTGGGTATTTTTTTGCGGACCTCTCATTTTCACGACTGGTTGCAGTTCAGTCCCGATGAGGCTCGCGATGCCACCTACATCGGCGATGCTCTCACCGGGAAGGGCTCCTTGCCCGCGCTCGGTCCGCAGGCGGGGAACACGCAGTTTTATCTCGGCCCGCTCTACTATCAGGCGGAATATCTCTCGGCGCGCCTGTTCGGCAATACGCCGGACGCGATGGCCTTCTTCGATCTCCTGTTCTCGATACTCGCGATCCCGATGCTTTTTCTTTTCCTGAAACGGTATTTTTCCGACCGACTGGCGCTGTCGCTTACGGCTATCATGAGCGTTTCGTACTTCGCCATCAAGATTTCCCGGTTCGCGTCCAACCCGAACACTATCCCGTTTTTCACGCTTCTCTTCCTCTATGGACTGCTGTGGCTGATGGACCGCGAGGGGAAACGGAAGTATATCCCGGCGGCTTTTGTCGGCATCGGTATGGGTGTCGGCATCCAGCTGCATACGTTGCTGTTCCTGATCCTACCGGTCGTGGCGGTCGGGACGTGCATATACCTGATTGTCAGGAAAAATCTTTCTTGGCGGGATTTCGCTATCGCCCTCTCTTTTTTTCTTCTCATGAATTACGGGCAGATCGCATACGATATCCGGTATGACGGCGCGAATATCCGTCAGCTCTTCAAGGGGGCCGGCAGTGAATCGAGTGTCAGTGGCGGCACGCTCCTGCGGAACGTCTCGCTTATCGCGTCGTGCCAGGCGCAGGCGAATGCGACCATCGTCTTTTCGGCGATCGACGTGCAACGTTGTGGCGGGATATACAGTATCGCCAAGGCGTTCAGGGCGGACAAATACGTGCCGGGAAGCGCTACGGTGAACGGTATCGTATTCATTATGGAGGGGATCGTGACGCTCCTCTTCTCGATCGGCGGGTATGTGCTGGCCATCCGCTTCCTTTGGAAGGAACGAGACGAAGATCGACGGAACTTTCTCTCGCTCTTTCTCTTCTACAATGTCGTCTCTTTCATCGCTCTCGTTCCGGTCGCCTCCCAGATAGAAGTGCGGTATTTCAGTATCCTGCTCTTCGTACCGTTCATACTGCTCGGACTCTGGCTGACAGTCTTCCTTGAGAGCGGGAAGAAAACGGTCCGTGGCGGATCCGTCGGCGTGGCTACGGTCCTCGTCGTCGCGAATATGCTGACGCTTGCAAGCTTGGCCCAACCGTTTTTGAACGGGATCGCGAGCGATGTCGACAACAGTATCCTCGGCGAAGCGGAGGCAATGACCGCCTACCTCGTCTCGCATACCGATACGCCGGGAACGGTACGCCTCGATGGGCAGCCACCGTATCTGAAGCGGTTTCTTAAACCGTTTGATTATCTTGCCCAAAAGGAGGGTGTATCAGTAATCCGTCCGGCCAGTAAACAATCCTTCGACTCTGGCACGCGGTTTTTCTTCATAGACGGGACCAGATCGAAGCCGTACGCGGTCGGGGACGATATCGGCGGGGATACCATCCTCGGCTACGAGCGGTTCGGTAGGATCATGATTTATTCGATGACGAAAAACGGCCATGAATGAGCGAATCGGCAGGATACTGCAGTCGGAGCGGGTGTTGTGGTGCGTGATGGCGATCGTGTTTGCCCTGGCTGTTTTTTTTCGGATCTATCACTTTCACGACTGGCTTCATTTCGGGAACGATCAGGCGCGCGATGCGGTGCTCGTCGAGAACGTGGTGAATCACAAGGCCCCGTGGCCGCTCCTCGGGTCATCGATGGGGAACACCGGATTTCTCCTTGGTCCGGCGTATTACTATTTCCAGATCGTCTCGGTGAAACTTTTCGGCATCGGTCCGGAGAAGCTCGCTTATCCGGATCTCGTGTTCAATCTTCTGTCCATCCCGCTCCTCTTCCTGTTCCTCAGAAAGTACTTCAATAAGGGTATCTCCTTGTCACTGACCGGTCTCTACGGACTTTCCTACTATGCGATCGAGTATTCCCGTTTCGCCTGGAACCCGAATCCGATCCCGTTCTTCGTCATCTTGTTCCTCTGGCCGCTCTGGGAATTTTTCTCGTCTGAGGAAAAGACCGGCTGGCCCTGGATTATCGCACTCGGCATCGCGCTTGGCATCGGTTCGCAGCTGCATGCCATACTGCTTCTGACCATGGTGGGAACGCTCGGCGCCTCTTTCATCTTCCTGATGAAACGAAACTGGAAGACATGGAGTCGGTGGATTGTCGTCGCGGCGATCGCCATCGTGGCGAATACCGGACAGATCATACACGAACAGCAGACGAACTATGCGAACACGAAGGTCTTCCTGAACTCGTTTTCCGACAAGCAGGATAACAGCGGTGGGAAGCGGTTTCTTCGGAACCTGGAACTTAATATCGCTTGCAATGCCCAGGCCAATACGCTCATCGCCGCATCCTTGGGCAACAAGGAGAACTGCGATTTTCTCTATGCGAAGGCGCGCAATACCCGTCCCGGGGCGAAACTGCAGTTGCCAAGTAACATACTCTCACTCCTTGGCATTGTCTGTAGCGTGCTGTTCTCGGTTCTCGGATATGGGCTTCTCGCGTGGCGGACGTGGAAGGAGCGGGAACGGGCACGGAAATACTTCACCGGTATCATACTGCTGTATGCGGTAGTCTCGTTTTCCGTGATGTTGCCGATCATCGACCAGGCACCGATGCGCTATTTCATCCATGTGACGTTCCTGCCATTCGTCTTCCTTGGACTCATCATCGATGTCCTGAAGCGTCGGCATCCTCGGCACTACGCGCTGCCGGCACTCCTTCTGTTGGCAGTCCTTTCGGTCACGAATCTTTTCTCGATCTTCGGCGAGGCGAAAGTCTTGGCGGACAAGACGCGTGGCGATTCCGGATACCTTGTCCTCGATGAGACGCAACTACTGGCCGATTTCATCGTCGAGCAATCTGTGGGGCGGAAGACGGCATATCTTTTCGGTGGGACGAGATACTATTCGCCGTACAACAAGGCACTCATCTACCTGGCGGCGGAACGGGGACTCACCCTGAAGCGGGGAACCGATATCGGAGCGGTTCCGGCGGATGCGCCTGCATTTTATGTCAGTGCGAGTTTCGGAGATGGCGCCGTGCGGGAAGTCGGCGGGATGCCGTTTACCGATCATCGCGATGTCGGGCAGGTGGGCATATATCGGATTCACTGATCGAACGCTATGGAATCATCATTCGTCGGAAAGATCAGGTCGGTCCCGCGGTACGTTTGGATCCTGCTCGCCATCGTGGCCGTGGGCGCTTTTTTGCGTACGTATCGCCTGCATGACTGGCTGGAATTCCGTGGCGACCAGATGCGGGACGCGACCATCGTCAGCCAGGTGGTGGATAAGGGCGAAGCCTGGCCGCTCATGGGCCCGTACATGAACCATACCGGGGATACCGAGGAATCCAGTTTTCATCTCGGTCCGATTTATTATTATTTTCAGATTACGGCCGCGAAGATTTTCGGGAACCGTCCCGACGTCCTAGCCTATCCCGATGTCCTGTTCTCCATCCTCTCTTTGCCGCTGCTTTATCTGCTGCTTCGAATCTGTCTTGGTGAGAATCTCTCACTCGGCATCGTGGGGCTCTATGCGATCTCGCCGTATATCATTCACTATTCGCGCTACGCCTGGAGTTCGAACCCTATCCCATTCTTAGTGTTGCTCTTCCTTTATTCACTGTGGAAATTCCTCAATGATACCGAGAAGGCCGGCTGGTTCTGGGTCGTCTGTATCGGCTTCGCGCTCGGGGTCGGTTTTCAGATTCATGCCATACTGATGATCCTGTTCCCCGCGATCGCCGGCCTCGTCTTTTTGTATTCGATGTGGAAGCACCCGAAAACCTGGACGCGGTGGGCCGCGATCCTCGCCGTCTTCCTGATTCTTAACTCGAGCCAGATCCTCTCGGAGTACGAGACGGGCATGAACAATACGAAGACCTTCATCAATTATTTCCTCCGGAACAAGAGCGCCGCTGTTCCGAAAGGCGATCGGCTGACGCCGTTTGAGAACGACCTGTCGTGTCATTTCGCGGCGAATTTTTTCTTTCTCACTTCGTACGGCGAGGACAAATGCTCGTACGAGTATTCGAACATCGTGGCGCCGGATCGGAAGGTGGGCGCCGACAAGGTACTCAAGACCGAAACTGACCGGTTGCGGCTGATCGTCAGCCTGCTCTTCTCACTTGCCGGGTATGCCTTGTTGGTCTTCCGTGCCCGGAAAGAGACCGATGCGAAGCGGAAAAATTTCCTCGTCCTGACGTCTCTCTATGCTACGCTCGGGTTCTGCGTCATGATTCCCCTGAGCAGCGACGTCTTCAATGATCTCCGGTACTATACCTTCGAGCTCTTCATCCCGTTTCTCCTCTTCGGATTGGTCGTGGAGCACCTTGCTTCGAACGTGACGCTTCGGCGATACCGGCTCGTCGTTCCCGTCGTCGGAGTCCTCTTCGTCCTGATCGCGATTTCTGATGTGAGGGGGATACTGGCCGAAGCGACCATGCTCAACGACGGAAACGGCATCTGTTCCCGCACGGCCATACTCGGCGAGATGGAGCCGATCGCGGATCACATCGCCACTCATTCAGGTGGGCGGAGTACCGTCTATCTGGAAGGGGATAATATGATGATCAGCTACATCATCTTCCCGATGAAGTTTCTTCTGGACGGGAGGAGGATCGACGTGATCAAGGTGAACGGCGACGACCAACCTGCCGATCGGCTGGTCTTCCATGCGACCTGCAAGAAGCCGAAGGAGGCCGTGGACGGACTCCGGAAGATCGGTCGCGTCTTCGTTTACTCGACGGGTGATTGATGGTGATGATACGACAAGAAAACAAGGACTCCTGCGAACGAATGCGTATGAAACTCAATAATGATCATCGAACAGGGATCAAGACGGTCCCGACATATGTCTGGTGTCTCCTGCTGATCATGGTTGTCGGCATATTTTTTCGTGTCTACCGTTTCCACGACTGGCTCGAGTTTAAAGGGGACCAGGCGCGGGATGCGGAGGTCGTGTCCGGCGTTATTTTGGGGCATACGTCGTGGCCCTTACTCGGGCCTGTCATGGGAAATTCCGCCACGGATTCCGGCGAACACTATCGGATCGGGCCGATGTATTACTCTTTCCAGATCATCTCGGCGAAGCTCTTCGGGAACACGCCGGACTCGTTGGCGTACCCTGACCTGTTGTTCTCGATTCTGACAATCCCGCTTTTCTTCCTGTTTCTCCGGCGCCTCTTCGGACGGAACCTTGCCCTGGGACTGACCGGTCTTTATTCGGTTTCCTTTTTCGCCATCCGATATTCCCGGTTTGCCTGGAATTCCAATCTTATCCCGTTCTTCGTGCTCCTCTTTCTCCTGTCGATCGGCGAATTCGAACGCAAACGGGAAAACGTGGGTTGGCCGTGGGTCATCGCCCTCGGCATCGCTTTGGGTGTAGGCGTGCAGTTGCATGTCATACTGCTTACCATTTTCCCTGTTTTTGCCGGTCTGATCCTGCTTCGGTCGGCGTCGAGATACCGGGAATCGTGGAAGAAATGGGCCGTCATCCTCTTCTTATGTATCGTGCTCAATGCCGGGCAGATACTGAGTGAGACACGGACGAACTTCGCCAACTCGAGGATATTCCTCAATTATTTCACCCACACAAGCGTCGATGGCGTCTCGGAAGAAAAGCGTCCGGCGAGCCTTATGAACGATATCGACTGTCATATCGAAGGGAATTTCTACATGCTTTCCTCGCTTGGGCCTGACAGCTGTTCCTATTATCTGAACGATCTGATCGCTGGCGAATCCCGAAAGCTCTTCCATGATACGCTTTTCAGGATTTCTCTCCTCGCCAGTCTGTCTCTCTCGCTTTTCGGATATGGCCTCTTCGCATATCGTTCTGTTACGGAGGAGGATATCGATCGGAGGCAGTGGCTCCGTATGTTGGCGCTGTATCTTGGCGTCTCATTTCTGATCATGTTTCCCGTTCTCAAGGCCCAGGTGGAGCTTCGCTATTTCAGTTTCGCGTTTTTTGTCCCGTTCCTGTTTCTGGGATTATTCATAGATACTCTTTCTCGGATGTTTCCCGGCTTCGGTCGGTTCGTCGTACCGGTCCTTTTCGGAGCGGTCCTTTCGGCCAATGCGAGCTCCCTTCTGTCGATAACGACGGAGCTTATGAATAAGACGAGGCTCTATTCGAATTCGGTCGTACTGGACGAGATGGAGCCGATAGTGGATTATATGAGAGAAAACTCGGGAGGAAAGACCGACCTCTATCTGGGAGGGGATTCCAAGTTGATGGATTACACCTTCTTTCCGCTCTCGTACCTGTCCGGTCAGAAGGGTATCCGTCTGATCAGGGTGGCGAGCGAGGATGAGTCCGTTTCATTCGGCCGTACCGTCCCCTCGTTTTACGTGAATAATAAGAAAAATTCAGCGAAGAGCTCAGCGTATCTCAAGATAGGCGAAAAGATATTCGTACACAAATTCTAACCATGCACGATGTGCTCCTATGAACATGAAAAAGATTCCAAAAAGCGTCCTCATCCTGATCGGGATCATGGCGGTCGGCATTTTCCTGCGCACCTATCATTTTCACGATTGGCTCCGGTTCAACGCGGATCAGTCACGCGATGCCGAGGTGGTCAGCGGTTTTATCCAGGGAACAGTCGGCTACCCACTCCTTGGTCCGAAGGCGGGTGGGACGGAGTTCCGGCTCGGAGGCGCCTTCTACTCGCTGCAGATCCTGTCCGCGCAGATTTTCGGGAACGCGCCGGACAAGATGGCTTATCCGGACCTGTTCGCGTCCATCCTGACGATCCCGCTCCTATTTCTGCTCATGCGAAGGGCGTTCCGGGAGCCGGTCGCGCTCGTTTTGACGGCGGCGCTGTCCGTCAGCGTCTTCGCGATCAAGTACGCGCGGTTCGCGTGGAATCCGAATTCGGGGCCGTTCTATTCCATCCTGTTTCTCTATGCGCTTCTCGTCCTGGCCGATACGCAGACAGTGCGGAAGTGGCGCTGGGCGGTCGTTGCCGGCGTCGCACTTGGCATCGGTGTACAGCTTCATACGTTGCTCCTGATCATCATGCCGGTCGCTGTTCTTGGTTTTTTCATCTTCGTCGGGCGGAAGCATCCGTCGCTCTGGCGTCAGGCGGCGATTGTTTTTTTGATTGCGCTCGTGCTGAATACCGGGCAGATCGTGGACATGACACAGACGAACGGCGCCAATATCCGGGCGTTTTTGGGCGGTACCACCACCAAGACGGCGAAGGGCCGGTCCCTGTTCCGTGACGTGGCGAACGATGTCGCGTGCCAGTCGCGGGGAGACGTGTTCATTATTTTGGGAATCGGTGACGATGACCAGTGTGGCACGGGTATGATGCTCGATGCGTACGGGAAGACCAAGGGACTGTCCGGGAAGGGTCCGCTTGTGGCCGGATGGTTCTTCTCACTCGTCTTCTCCGTCGGTGGCGTGTGGCTTTGGGTACGGGCGATCCGAAAAACGGGCGATCCGAAGAAACGCCTCCTTCTGCAATTGACCGGGTGGTATGCGTCGGTCGGGTTCGTATTGCTCATCCCGCTTGCCATGGAAATCTCGCTCCGGTTCTATCTGGCGCTCATATTCGTCCCGTTCGTGATGCTCGGCCTATGGCTGGAGGCTATTTTGGAATGGGCTCGGCATCACAAGCGGTATGCGGCTGTCGGCATCGGCATCGGCATCGTCATCTTGTCTATCGTGTGGACGAACGGAAGCGCGAGCCGGATCGCTTTCTTGGACCATTCCGGGAAAAAGCAGGTGAGCGGTTCGACCTCGACGGAAATCACGCTTGGTGAGACCGAGGGAATCGCAAGCTACATCGTCGGTCATGCCGGGTCGGATAAGGAGGTGTTCCTACGTGGCAAGCAGACTTATCTGTTTAAATACCTCAAATCGATCGAGTATTTCACGGAACAGGACGGCGTCACGCTCCACCAGTTTTCCAAGAAGATGACCGTGCAGGCGGACCAGACGACCTTCCTGATCGCCAATGCCAAGAACAAGGGGAAACTCACGAAGTCGATGGCGGAGACGTATGACCCCTTTGATGTCCGGCTCTTCGGGAGATTCTCGATCGAACGGCTCATATCGAAGTAGGGCGATGGACGCTTGGCGGCGTGTGCGTATGGACATCGAATCCGAACGTTCTCATGCCGAACCGGATCCAGGCCCCGGGAATATCCCGGAACCCGGTATTGTCATGTGCAGGAAACCACGTCTATTTGCAGTGTCCCGCGGATTTCGTATATACTGGCGGTGAAAGAGACGGCTTTGCCCACCGCGGCGTTTGCGGGAACATTACCGGAACCTTCACAATGAAAAACAGGAAATTTTTTATCGGGGACATCCTGAACCTGTTGTTCTATGATGTCAATGAGGAGCACGAACTGTTTTTGGACGACGACCGGTCCGAAGGAATCGATGATCTCCTTGCATTTATGCTCGGCTTGAATACTGATCCGGAACCGATGGGGGAACAGGAACACGAATCGGAGGCCGAGGAATATTTTAAAGATGATCATCGGTATTCACATGCGATGCAGGTCTGCATAGAGAGTCTCTGCTGTCAGTTCCCACGGTTCACGGAGCGCAGGTTCCAAAATGAGCTGCGGTCATTGAAAAAGCGGGTCAAGCGTTCCTGTCTTGCGGAAGAGATGGAAGCGAACTGGCTTACCGAGCAGGCGAAACGCTATGTTACTGATCGGATGAAGGAAGGTATTTGGCGCCGTCGTACGAAGCGGGGCGTGAACGGCTCGGGATTCTTCGATGACGAAAACGATGTCACAATGCTCCCGGTCGAATCGATCGGATACCTGTATATTCCCGCCGGGCAGGAACGGTTCGATCGGGTGTCGAGCTTTCAGCTCTTCAACGATCGCCCGATGAACACGAACTGACTTTTTATATTCCTCCGTGACGCAATGTCCCGGAGGAAGTTTTCTTAGTATCTATCTCAAATCTCATGTCGAGCTGTAAATCCGAAAATTTCGAGCGAAAACCATGAAAAATGAGGAAGGCTACTGTCGTAACCTGACGAGTTTTGAATGGTTTGTAGCCGAAATTTTCGGATTTCAGCCGGCAAGCGAATTTTTTGGCTTATATAGGCGTTGAGATTTGAGATAGATACTTATCGTAAGACAGCTGTGTACGGAAGCCCGGTATTGACTTCGGTGTTTTCATGCGGTAGGCTTCCAGCACGAATGGTTCTTTACCTTTGCAACTGAAAACCGCTCTTATAAGCGGAAAAAACGGGGGATGAGATGAAACGAAGCGATCTCCATACGAAGCGGTATGAGGAGGGGAAACGTGCATTCTTGGAGCTGATTGGGCAAGAGGCAGGGAACCCGTTTGATATCATATTTTTCAATAGGAACGTATCGGGTATTCCAAGGGTCGGCGCGAAGCGTTTTAAACGAGGGGAGGACGGGCTCCCTATATTCCATCACGCTCTTGATTTTGAGAGTGGACCGTTAATCGAGCTGGTAGATTCCGGTGAGGACGACTACCTTCCATTAGGTCGTCTTGACGGTATCTATTATCCAGAGACACCCGTTATGAAGCAAGTGTTCCCATTTCTTTCCAAAGGACTTCGGAATTGGGAACGGCGTATGGAAAACCAGATGCGTATGGACGCTGGCGTTTTGGAGCGTATCCGGCAGTATATCTTGCGGAAAGAGAAAGAGCGGATCGTATTAGCGGAGGTCGCCTGGGAAGTCTGTATCCCGTCTCGTGGCTTCAGGTCTGAATGCCTGTTCGTGTATCTTCCGGGGCTGGGAAATATCTCGTTCGAGAGGGCTCTGGAAAGTTCGGGTATCGCTAAAGAGACTATCGTCGAGGTCGGGAATATCATATCGAGCGTATCGATCGACCATCATGAGATGGTTAAAAAAAGAATCGAGGATATGACCGGAAAAATAATCTTCTTCAGGTGTCTCGAACCGTATTGAATCGAGCCATTCTTATTCATAGGCCTATCCGGAATATCGGAGGGGCCTATTTTTTTGCGTATCTTTCCTTTTTATACGTAGTCAAAAAAGGAACCGATACTATATATATGGTAGTATCGAGCTTCGTTTTAGTACCGTACTGACTGATTTTTGGTGTGTTTATAGGACGTATCATACCTACCGGTTCATTTCACCGGCTTGGTCGGAAGAAACTTCAGGAGCGGGGCGATATCGGAGTCTTCTAGAACGCCGAAGAGCCTGAGGATGCCGAAGTGAAGAAGGAAGAGAGTCGCTCCGGAAATGATGAAGGAGAATGGGCCCTGTGGCAAGAGGCGGGCGAGCCCGATGAGCACGGCCGAAGACCCAAACGAAACGATCCAGAGTTTGAGCGGGATTCGCACTTTGAAATGCCGGTCGGTGAAGGCGAGGATGCCGGTCATGAGGATGAAGGTGACGACGGTGGTGGCGACTGCCGACCCGACGATGCCGAAAGGCGGGATGAGAAAATAGTTGAGTGCGGCCGAGGCGACGAGCCCGACTCCGGAAACGTACATCGGAATCATGACCAGGCCCGCGCCGGAGATAGCGAACGCAAGGACATAGAACACGGTCAGGAATCCGTTGCCGATGGCAAAGACGCTCATCGAGGCGGTCGCGTCGACATAGGCATGCCCGTAGAAGAGGCGGATGAACGGTCCCGCGTATGCGGACAGGAGCGTGACGGTCGGGAAGAGAACGAGCGCGAGCAACCGGAGGGATTTGTTCACGAGCGAGCGGGTTTCGGCCTCGTCGCGACTTGATGATGTCTTGGATATCGCGGGGAGAAGAATGATTGTCAGGGCGTAGAAGAGGTAGTAGGGGATGTTTCCGACGGTGATGACCGCGTTATAGAGTCCGGTCCGATAATCGTCTTGGAGGAGCGCCTTCACAAGGAAGAGGTCGAGCGAGGTGATGAGCTGGTAGAACAGCATGAAGAGCGTCAGTGGCCAGGCGTAGTCGAGCAGTTTTTTTGCGGGAAAATCGATCGACTTCCTGTTCCGGACAGCGGGGAAGTACTTCCCTGTCCAGACGATATCGAAGATGACCGCTACCCCGAAGACGACGAGTGGGGAAATGATGTATCCGGCAACCGCTCCTTGGACCCCGAAATACCAGGCCAAAAGGATGATGAAGGCCATCCGGGTGATCGAGCGGGTCGTCTTGAGAGCAGCCTGCAATCGGAAAAAATGCAGTCCGGTAAAATAGGAGAAATAGAACGAGGCGGCCGCGAATGAGGGGATGATGAGCGAGGAGAGCTGGAAGAGCGGTGTCAGACTCGGATCCTCGAGGAGTGCCGCGATAAACGGCGACGCGAGGAAAAATGCCGCCGTGACCGTTGCCATGATGCCCGTCTGAAGGAGGATGGCCTTGCGCTTGATGCCGAGGATGCGGTCCGGATGCGTCTCGAAAATCTCCGCGAGATACTTCGACATCGCGGTCGGGATGCCGTTGCCGATGAGGATGATGACGGTCGTCGTGAGGTTCACGATAAGGCCGTACCGGCCGTAGTCTGCCGGACCGAGCAACCGTCCGACGACGGAGTGAATGACGTACCCCGAGGCATTGAAGATGATTTCGGAAATCGTGAGCCAGATAAGCGCTCGTGAAAAATTTTTCATGATGGTATTCGGCGATCGGTTACGGTTCGATGCTGCTCATGACGGATAAGAACGTTTCCTCTTTCGTCTTGTCCGCATCGATGCGGATGAGGCCGAAGCGGTTCATATCGGCAAGGAAAAGGTCACGCTTCCTCGATACGTATTCGATACCTTGTTCCGGCGCCCGATCGCGCTTCATGATCTCGTCGGGAGAGACGTCGAGAAAGATCGCGAAATCGGGCCGTGTAATCATCCGATCGAGACGGTGAAAGGCTTTCGAACCGGAAAGATATTCGATATTCACGACCGAATCATAGAAATACCGGTCCGAGAGGAGAATATCCACCTTGTCTTTTTGAAGTGATTTTACTAGAAGTCGAAATCGATATATGTCTATCACGAGAAACAGTTTTCGTAGGAGGAGTAAGTAAAGAGAGGTTTTTATAGAGGCTTTCTCGCTCCCGGGTGTGAACGTGTTTTTGCCTCCTACTTTTCTTTTCAGTCGGTTGGCGAGCGAGAACTCGACCGCATGAAAATACGCGACCTTTTTACCGTTCTTTTCGAAGTGTTCGCGGAGCAGTGTGAGCTGTGTGGATTTTCCGGACCCGTCGGTTCCGGAAAAGGTTATGAAGATCATGTGAGAAGAAACAAAAATAGGGAATCTGACGTATCCGATCGAAAATTCGAAATAAAAACGCTTGAAATAGGCAAATCCTATCCATAGGGTATCAGAAAATGGTACAATAGGCAATATGATGAGTGTCAATTTATGAATCGGTTGACAAGATACGCAGATACTCTTTTTTTCCTGTTTCTTTTCGTACTGCCGTTTCAGACGGTGTATTTATGGCGCGAACCGATGGTTGGCAGTGCGAAGTGGCAGTATGGGACCATTGGGATATATTTATCCTCAATCATATTGGCGGTCGCGATCATGATCGGAGCGATTTTGAAGGTGAAAATGTCGAAGAAGGAGCGTATCGGTGTCAGGATGAATAATCTCTGGCGCGAGCGGAAGACTGATGCATTTCTGCTTCTGTTTGTCCTGTGGTCGGGGCTTTCGATACTGTGGGCACGGGATACGCTTCTTGCCGGGTATACCTTTATGAAGATCCTGCTCGCCGCGGATGCGTTCATCATGACACGGGATATGGTGCGACGGGGAAAGATGAGACAGATTGTTTCTGTGCTTTTCGTGGCGGCAATGATCCAGTCGGTCATCGGTATCGGGCAATTCCTGACGCAGGAGACGTTTTCTTCGACGCTTCTCGGGACGAGCACATATGAATCGTGGCAGTCGGGGACGTCGGTACTGAAGAATGACACGGGCCGGTTCCTGCGAGCGTATGGCACCTTTCCGCACCCGAATATGTACGGGTTGTTCCTTGCGGTGGTTCTGTTGATAGTAACTGAGCGGATTGATTCCTTTGTTCTCACCCCTCAGTCTCGCAGACTCGACAGCTCCCCTCCGAAAGGGGAGCGGGCCACCTTAAATATTTGCAACTATAATACATTAACATGGCTTGGAATAATTTTGCCGCCTCCTCTTTGTGAGGGGAGGATTGAGGAAGAGTACATTTCGAAGAAGCAAGCATTTTGCAATCGAATTGTAATTCTCTTCGGTATCCTTATCATTCTTCTCGGCCTCATCCTTTCCTTCTCGCGTCTCGCGTGGGGAGGATTCGCGCTCGGGTTTATCTTTCTTGCATGGCGATCACTTTCGAATACATGTTTTTGCCATCCCGGGCTCGACCCGGGATCCAAGAAAGAAAGTATTGAGGATTCCGGCTCAAAGGCCGGAATGACATGGAAATACCCGCTTGCCATTTTTGCGACCGTTATCATTGCAACGGCGATATTTACGGGTATTTTGCGCGAGACCGTCTTTCCTCGTTTCGACGGGGGAGTCGTCGATAGGGAAGGTTCGGTCGTCGATCGGATGTCGACCTATCGCGACGCTTTCCAAATCGTCCGTGCCCATCCCTTCCTCGGCGTCGGTGCGGGAAACGAGACGGCGGAACTGATTCGTCTTTCTCCCGGCCGACCGATCTGGGATATCCAACCCGCACACGATGTCCCACTTCTCATCCTGTCCGAGCTCGGTATCCCGGGATTCGTATTTTCACTGTGTTTTTTCTGGTTCCTTCTGTCGTCAATCATGAAAAAAAAAGGGATATCGAACACCGGGAAATCCCTTGCCATCGCCGTCCTTCCGTCCATTCTTCCGAGCCTTCTTCTCGATCACTTCCTGTGGGACTCCAACTTCGGACTTCTGTTTTTGTTCGTTTTGCTCGGACTGACATTCGATACGAAACATAACTTAAAGAAGCCATAATTCGTATCGTGGCATTGACATTTTTGTTTAATGAAGTATCATCCAAAGTCATTGGTCAGGCTGATGATCGCCAACATTCCCGGCGCGAAAGGGAAATCGTTCACTTAACAGGAGAAGAAATGGCAACTGATAGGGTTGACATCGTGGGGACGAATGGAATTTCGGCTTCGCAAATGAGTGAGTTTTTCAGACTTGCAAATATACCTGGCAGTCATATCAACCACGATACGATCCAGGCTCTCATCGAGAAACGGAATCCATTCGGCAATGGAGAAGGACGCTCAATCCTTAAGGAATCAAATCTCCTTAAACCAGTTTCATGCGCGACTGTCCCGAAGAGAACGGAATCGTTTACCGCAGAGCGGTGGTATCAGGGCCGCAAGGGGCTCTATGTCTCTGGCTCCTTCGCTTATTGTTTCGACCTTCGCGCCAGGAAGTTGGTGACTTCGGCTCCCGAGCGGCTCTACGTCGCTTCGCTTCTCAAAGCGAATGCGTACGATCGGGACATACGCAAGGAATTGCCGGAAAATCATCTATCCACACTCGAAGACATCGCGGCGCTCATCGAAGCACAGCCAGATGGGAAGTCAGGCATCCTCCTTACTAATGGCTATATGAATATCTTCTACGTTGAGGGTAAAAATGGTAAAGTGTTCGCGGTGTCTGCCTACTGGTGCACCGACGTTCGCGCGTGGCGCGTCGACGACTGGATGCTTGACATGTTTTGCGACGGGAATTGGAATGCCGACCATTTTGGCGACTGGAATTGGTATGCCGGCCATCAGGTTCTCTGTCCCAGCAACGCGGTACTTTGAACCTTGAACCCTCGGCCAACGGACCCTTGGAAATTTCCCGGGGTCCTTTTTATATTCGCAATTCTCAACGCGCCATTCAACCGTCAGTACATGATCACCGCCACCGGCTGCAGCTTGGCGACCGGATGGACGATGTCGTTACGTACGACGCTCTCGATGACGGCATCGGCATTCTTATAGTGGGCGCTGTCCTGTTCGATCACCTTGGAGGAGCGGCCGTTGTAGAGGCGCACGCCACGGGTCGCGAGCTTGGCGTCGAGCTCTTCGCGGCTTGCCGGTACGATGGATTCAGCCGCCACTTTCGGCTTGCCGGCACCGTGATTGCACGAGAAGAACGAGGATTCGTTGCCGTCGGTACCCACGCACAGGTAACCGTCCGTCGACATGGAGGTCGGTATGAAGGCCGGCTCGCCGGTCTCGCGAAAGGTGGGATGATCCGCCATTCGGGTCGGTCCGTACGCGCGGCTCGTGCCGTTCCGATGGATCCAGGCGCTCTTGCCATAGTGCTCTTCCTCGGACACGAGGATATGCGGCATATCGTAGACAAGCTCGAATCCGGGGTCGCGGCCGAGGACTTCCTTGATCGTCTGCGACACGTTGTGCGCGATGATGGCGCGGTTCGCATGGGCGAAGTTCGAGCAGGCATTGCGTGCCTCCATGTACATCTTTCCGTCCTCGCCGTCGCCATCGAACGTGAACAATTCCTCCTTGGTACCGAAGTCGAAGTCTTTGATCTTTTTCGCGATGGCGTCTATGACATGCTTACGCTTCGTGAAAAACGTCATCCGTCCGAGCCATGCCATGAAGGCCTGTGAAAGGTGTTCGCGTTTCTTGGCCGTGTACATATACATCGTGTATTGGCCGAGGATGCCGGAGCCGCAGTGGACCATGAAGACGTACTGACCTTTCCGTATTCCGAGTTTTTCCGCAAGCACCGGATCCGGAAGGTCGGTCACTTTCATGAGGTCGAGGAAATGATTGCCGGCGGCGCCGAGTATGCCCGAGCGGAACTTCGCGAAGAAGAGAAACAGTCGCGGGATGACCTCGTAGATCTTCTGCTTGGAGACTTCTTCGCCGAAAAAGTTTCCCCGATCGAGCGAGTTCTCTTTCTCGAATTCGGTCTCGATGCCGAGGTAGTCGACGGCCGCGCCGATGCCCTTGCGGCAGATGTCTACGATGACACGATAAGGGAGGACCGTGCCGACGAGCGCCTTGGTCGGAACCCGGTCCACGAGCGCGTTGAACAATTTATCGATATCCTCGGCTGACAGGTCGTCTTCGGTCATGTTCGTCCGGACGAGGCGCATGCCGCAGGCCGGGTCGGTATCGTTCACCTGCGGGAGGATGTGCTTTTCGGAGGCGACCGTCGTGCCGGTTGCGTTCTTGCGGCCCGGTTTGGAATGGACGTCCGCCATCGCGGCGACATGCCGAAACAGACCGTCATTACTTGCGACGCCTTCGAGTTGGGCAAGGGTGCTCTCGGCCGGCAGGAGCTCGTCTTGCACGTGAAAAACGACCGGTATCTTCATTCGGTCGGTTTTCATCTCGCTCCTGAAGTCGGTGATTTTTGTGAAATTTTCCTTTATCATAGGCGAATATAAGAAATGGAAACGAAAAGCCGGCCCGGTTTCCACATCAAGGATACCGTAAAAACGGCATTTTGTCATGCTTGGATGCCGGATTCCGATCTAAGTATCTATCTCAAATCTCACCGCGATAATAAGGAAAAAAAACCGCTTGCCGGCTGAAATCCGAAAATTTCGGCTGCAAATCATTCAAAAATCGTCAGGTTACGACAGCGGGATCCTCATCTCCTTCGGATACCCGTCCTCATTTTTCACCCAGAGGGTGACCAACCTCTGGTTGGCGCTCCAACGAAATTTTCGGATTTACAGCTCGACATGAGATTTGAGATAGATACTAAGA
>JBAXFX010000006.1:0-30107 GCA_037139695.1 Candidatus Moraniibacteriota bacterium
AAACGAAATTTTCGGATTTACAGCTCGACATGAGATTTGAGATAGATACTAAGAACTATACCTACCCACACGTTCTCCCCCGTCCGTCTCCAGCAAAAAAATAAATATTATCTCCACCAACTCCGCCAAATCTTACCATATTATATAATATGGTAAGATTTCCGAATCTGTTATTTTTGATCGTTATTCGTATTCCTATCTCATACCCCCGCTGACCGCTCTCTGTTAACCGCTTCCTGTTTTTGGTCCCTGTTCGATGTTCTCTGCCCGCTCATCTTTGCAATGTAGGCCTGCCACGCCGTAGCATGGCGTAGGCGGGTCCGTTCACTCCGTCAGGAGGAGTTTGCAACGGATTATCTGTTCCCTGCCTTGCTCAGCACGAAGTCGCGGTCAAGGACGAGGGCCTGCTCGGTCCGGGATCCGTCCTTGTTGATGATCGAAAGGGTGACCGGATTGTTTCCGGTGCCGGCCTGCCGCGCGATCTTAAGATCGTAGAAATCCCGGTCGAGTCCTTTCGGAAGATCGTATTCAAGAACGACATCCTTTGACTGCCCGAGCTTCACCTGCACAAGCGTGCCGACATACCTCTTCCCCATGAAGGTCCCATAGACCGGGTCGGTCGTACCGCCCGTGACCGAGTGGAAAAAACTGCCGTCCGGAACGTACACGCGCAGAAACGACTGATAATCCTTCACCATGAAGGTCTTCTCGGTCCCGGTATTCTCGTAATGGATGGTGAGCCGTGCCTTCGGGATATCGCCGGACAGGTCGACCTCGTAACGCATGGAACGCTTCATGACCGAGTCGGTCTTCCAGGCGGAGAGGTTCGCATCGACCGCCGAAAAAAAGTCATCGGGCCATTTCGAATCGAACGTGCCACCCCATCCGGCAGACAGCACCGCATTCTGAAGCGTCTCGTCGGTGAACGAAAGCTGGACATCCTTGCGATCGAGATCGGCGATCATCACGTTGAAAAGCTTCAACAGATCTTGCGGTGGCAACGCTTTCACCTTCGCGAGCACCTGTGCGCCGAGCAATCCAAGTACGGACTTGCGTTCGCCGAAATCGATCTTCTGATCGATATATCCCTGCTCGACCTGCCGCTCCAGATCAAGAATCGCATTATCCGACCCGTACGTACCCGGATATCCCGGCACCTCGACCGGACCGGTCACCTTCAAGAAAGAAGATAGCACATCGGCAGTGATACCGATGACTCCATCGAAGTGTTCCTGCCCACCACCCATATTATAGAACGTGACCGCCTGCCTCGCGTCGGTCTGAAAATCCGGTTCCCAGTTCGAATCGCGAAGCTTCCAGGATGAGACATGCAATGTTTCCTTCATCGGGTACGGCGCCACGACCGTGTCCGGGATACGCGCGTCGAAATTGCCCGTGTCGTGCGTCGCGAAATCGGTCACATGGCCGTCCCTGATCTTAAGTATGCCGAACGAACCGATGAACCCGCCACCGGGGCGCAGCTCGAGGTTGTTCTGGAACAAGATGAGGTAGGTTTTTTCCTTCCCGTCCGTCCGAAGCACCGAATCCGCGAGGAAACCGATCGCCTGGGTGTCATTCTTGGTGACGGTCGGCATCGGAAGCCGCCCGATGATACCACTCATCAGTCCGAAGCCTTGATTTCGCGTCTCCCAATAAAGAAACCAGCCGGAAAGAAACACGATCGCGAGAATCGTCAGGATCACCCCGGTCCGGAGCGGGTGTTTCTTCTGTTCCTTTCGTATCGTATCCATATATATCGGTCCAAAAAAATCAGTATCGCTCAACCGCGTAGCAGCTCGTTCAGACGACGCTGATAGTCCGCGCGCGACGGTATGATGCGTTCGTCTCCTTCCACCAGCACCGGTTGCGCGTCTTCGGCAGGCACCACTGGTACGGTATCGGGGACTTCATCCGACACGGTCTTCACGGCTGTTTCCACCGGAATATCAACTGCGTTCATATCATTCATTTCCTCTTCCGCATCGGAAGGCGCTTCGAACGTGAATTCCTTCAGGAATCGCGCCTCTTCCTCCGAGAAGGTGGGGATATCGAGCGGGGCCGGAGCTTTCTTTTCCGTCGGAGCCGTCCTCGTGGCAGAAGCCGACGACACTTCCGACGCTATCGGAGCCGGATCGAAAAACCGGTCCGTTTCCTGCGACGACATCACGGTTTCCTGCATGACCGGATCCGATCCGTCGTCCGTCACTGTCGACAGTTCCGTCCCGTGGTCCGCGATATCCGGCAATGCGACATCGGGCAGCAACGGCGAAACCGGCCGTTTCGGTTGAAATATATCGGCACTGAACGGGATTGCCGAAAGCGACATCCTCCGCCGATGAATATACGATACTGCTCCCGGGACAACTGAAAACGATAAGAAGAGCAGGGAAGAGAAAACGATGCCGAGACCGACACTCTCCGTGATCAGCATGAACCCGTTCGGCATCCTCGCCGAAACCGACGGCCCGTCGACGATTCGGAAATCCGCCGTCGCCTCGACATCATAATACCTCGAGGCATATCGGGACAAGGAGAGTGCCGCAGCCCGCGCGATATCCTTCGCATCCTCGGCATCGCCCGCCACGGCACGCACCGTCAGGACACTCCCCTTCCCGGACGCAGAAACCGACAGCATCGAATCGAACAGCTTCCGTTTCGCGTCATCCGAAAAATTATCAGCACTATCCATAGCCAGAAACGCCGGCACCGATTCGGCATCCTTGAAAAATACCGAACGGAACGCCGGAGTCTTCGAGAGGAATACGACGTCATTCATCACCTCGACCGTCGAGGGCGCCGTCCTTTTCCCCGGAATAACGAGGATGGAAAGGTCTGCCTGGTATCCCCGCGACCCCTCCGAAAGCGCGACAAACGACAGAAGCGACGCGAACAGGGCCGTCACCGCGAAGGTGCGACCCCGATTGCCGGAAAAAAGAGTTCCGGACTTATGCGATGTGTTGCCGATGTCCGATGCCATATCGTTTCCCATTACGGAGTCGTATCGTTTCCTCATAGAGTTCGACCGTCCTATCGGCGATCGCTTCCCAACCGTACCGGGTCTCCGCCCGCTTCCGTGCAAGTCGTCCATATTCCCTCATCGTATCCGGTCGATTCAGAAGTTTTGCAAGCTCGGCCTTGAGAGAATCGACGTTCGTCGGTTCAAAATACGCTCCCGCCTCCCCGAGCGCCTCCTCGTTGCCGGAGATACGACTCGCGACGACCGGCAACCCATAGCTCATGGCTTCGAGCAGCGCGATCGAGAGGCCTTCGTCCTCGGACGGCTGTACGAAGACCGCGGCGTTCGAAAAGAGTTCTGCGAGCGCCTCACCTTTTTGCTCGCCGAGGAAGAGCACGCTGTCGCGTCCTTCGCTCATCTTGCGGATGTGCCGTTCGTATCCGGGCGTCTCGGCGTGCGTGCCGACGATCGCCAGTTTGAAATTGTTCGGGAGTCGACCGGTATCCTCGAGCTCGAGGAACGCCCTGATAAGATAGTGCAGTCCCTTGTGCGCGACGAGCCGGGACACGGCGAGGACATAGCGCTGTTCCTTGAGTCCGAACGTGGCAATCATCTCGGTCGACAGGGCCGGAACCGCTTCCGCCCCGTTCGGGATGTAGTCGAGCGCCCTTCCATAACGCTTCCGCGCATAGTCCTCCATGCCGTGCGAGACGGTGACGGTGCGGTGCGGAACGATACAGGTCAACCGCTCGGCAAAACGAAGGCAAGCCTTCGCGAAGTTCCCCCACTTCCCGTGAAAATAGTCCCGACTGTGAAAGGTGGCGACAACTACCGTCCGACGCAGGAGAATCCTCGGGATGAACGCGAATGTCGAAGGGCCGATCGACTGGTAGTGGATCACGTCGTAGTGCCCGAAGAGCGCATGCACGGTCGCGACCAAAGAATGTGAGATCGCATCGAGGTGCTTCGTATGGATGCTCGGCAGCGAGACGATGCGAACCCCGTTCCACTCCCGGATGGACGGGTCGGCATACCGCGGACGCGAATAGACCGTCACCTCGTGTCCGAGGGCGGTCAGTCGCGCGGCAAGATGTTCGACGTGGGTCTCGACCCCGCCGGACTTCGCCGGAATTCCTTTTTGTCCGATGAATGCTATTTTCATGACCTCGCGGTTTCCCGATTATGAGCGACCGACAACGACCTTCTCATCAGTTCGCACGGATGACCGGCGATACGTTTCCAAAGTGATTACCCCATGAGGAGTTGTCCTCGAGGAAGATATTCTTCCACATGCCGGTCGCGGCGGCGTTCCGAGCGACAAGCGCGATGCCCCAT
This sequence comes from Candidatus Moraniibacteriota bacterium, assembly GCA_037139695.1. GTDB lineage: Bacteria > Patescibacteriota > Minisyncoccia > Moranbacterales > UBA1568 > JAAXTX01. Next base: position 4,292 of record JBAXFX010000006.1, read on the forward strand.
CGGCCGTTATCCACCGTCTTCGACGTCTTCACGCCGAACTTCCCGGCGGCACCAAAACTTTCTATCTGGACACCTTCGCGGCCATTCTCACGGAACTGATTGTTACGCGACCAGATTTCCGACCCGTCGAGGATCGCCTTCCAGCCACTGCCACCGTTCTTGTTCGAAGTGACGCTCTCGAGCCACGCCTGCGTTCCCGCGACGAAATCCACACCGTTCGAGTCATTGTCGTGGATATTACAGTTGACGAGCACGACATAGCGTTTCTCAGAGAAGACACCTGCCTGGCCACTCTTGCGCACCTCCACCTTCTCGGCATAGAGCCGGTGATTCTTGTCGCGCGGCGCGGTATCGGCATGGATACCGTCATGCGTGGCTCCCGTCACGACCACGTCGTAGAGTTTCGCACGCGCGTCCTTGGCAACATAAATGCCGTTGTCACCACCCTTCACCGTCACGAAGGACAGTGAGGATCCGTGCTTCATCGTCACGATCGACTTCTTGTCGTTGCCACTGATGACCACGTTTCCGTGATCCTTGGCATTTCCTTTCACCGTGACCCCCTTGGGGATGGTGATGTGTTCCTTGTACTCACCATTATGGACATACACCTCGTCCCCGTCCTTGGCATGATCGAGCGCATCGGAAATGGATCCGTACGGATGATCGTACGAACCGTCTTCCATGCCGGAAGCGTTCCCGTCGACATGTATCGTCTTCGAGCTCCCGAAGACGACGGCCGGGATGATGATGACGACCGCGAATATAACCGCCAATAAGGCATATTTTGCCTTAAAAAGTGTCTGGAAAGACATAGTTCACCCGTTCAATGATTAACGGTATATGATAACAAACAAACCATTTTTTGTCAATAAGACGATTCTAGGCTACAATAAAGGCAAAGAAACCGCAAATATCCAAAAAAACATCCTATGCAAAACGAATCCCTCGACGCACTCTTCTCGCCACGTTCGATAGCCCTTATCGGCGCATCGACGAAGCTCGGTTCCGTCGGCAACGACATCGCCAAGAACCTGCTTCACGCCCACGGCGGATTCATCGGGCAGGTCTTCCCTGTCAATCCGAATGCGACCGAACTTTATGGCACCCGTTGCTATCCCGATCTTGCGGCCATCGGCTCAGTTCCCGATCTAGCCATCATCGCGATACCCGCCATGTCCGTACCCGGCGTATTACGGCAGGCAGCCGACCTCGGCGTCGCGGCGGCCATCATCATCTCCGCCGGATTCCGCGAGACGGGAACGGCCGGCGCGGCACTCGAGTCCGAGATCGCCGGCATCGCGCGCGAGACCGGCATCATCGTCCTCGGCCCGAACTGCCTCGGGTTTCTCAATCCGAAACTCCGTCTCAACGCATCCTTCGCCCCGCGTCTCCCGCGTCGTGGCCCGGTCGGGTTTCTCTCACAAAGCGGCGCGCTCATGACGGCAATCCTCGATCTCTCCGAAGGGAACATCGGCTTCTCGAAATTTATCAGCACCGGAAACAAGGTAGCGCTCGACGAAAAACTCCTTCTCTCCTACCTTGCCGAAGATCCCGACACCCGGGTGATCGCCGTCTATGCCGAAGGACTGTCCGACGCGCCCGCGCTCATCGCGCTCGGACGGGATATTCTGGCACGACCACAGACCAAACCGATCATCGCGCTCAAGTCCGGGCGGACGGAATCCGGCATGCGTGCGTCCGGCTCACACACCGGATCACTTGCCGGAACCGATGCCGCGTATGATGCGCTGTTCCATCAGGCACGTATCCTCCGCGCCGACTCGGTCCGCGAACTGCTCGACACCGTCTCCGTACTCTCCGCGAATCCGATACCGAACGGTAACCGGGTCGCCATCGTCACGAATGCGGGCGGTCTCGGCGTCATCGCGGCCGATGCGGCGACGAAGGCAGGACTTTCCGTTTCCCCACTCTCACAACAGACGACCGACGCCCTCAAGCCCCTTTTACCAGCCGCCGCAAGCGTCGGGAATCCGATCGACCTCCTGGGCGACGCGAAAAGCGATCGCTATCGTACCGCGATCGACTATGCCGTGAAGGATCAGGACACGGACGCGGTCATCGTCATCCTGACCCCGCAATCCATGACGGAGGCCGACGAGACGGCGCGCGTCATTGCGGAAGCCAAGAAAAACAGCGACAAGCCGTTGCTGGCGGTCTTTTCCGGAGGTCACGCGCTCGAACACGGAACCGCGTTCCTGCGCGATGCCGGCGTTTCCGTCTTCACCTATCCCGAAGAGGCAGCAGAAGCACTCGGACTCCTCGCACGGATTTCCGGATGGCGCTCGAAACGGTTCTCACCGAAACGCGATTTTCACGATATCGACCGTGGCCGTGCCGAGGCCGTCTTTTCGGCCGTAACATCCGAAGGACGCAAGCAACTTACGGAACAGGAAACACGCGAGGTCCTTTCCGCCTATGGATTTCCGCTGTTGGCAAGCCGGTTCGCCGCGACCGCCGAGGAGGCCGCCTTCGCCGCCCATGACATCGGCGCCCGCGTAGCGCTCAAGATCGTCTCGCCGGACATCTCACACAAGACCGACGCGGGTGGCGTCATGCTCGATATTCGTCCGGAAGACGTACCTGCGAAATTTTCGGAGCTGATCGACCGTGTCCGCACGAAAAAACCGGACGCCCGTCTCGACGGCGTCACGGTGATGGAAATGGGGACGCCTTACGGCAAGGAACTTATCCTCGGCGTGAAGCGGGAACCCGGGCTCGGATCGTTACTCCTTGTCGGCATGGGTGGCATCTATACCGAAACGTTGAAGGATGTCTCATTCCGGTTCGCACCACTCGCTCCCGAGGACGCGACCGAGATGCTCTCCGAACTCCGGAGCTTCCCCATCCTCAAGGGCGTCCGCGGAGAGACCGGCATCGACATGGGACCCGTGACAGAATGTCTTGAACGGCTCTCCCACCTCGTCGAAGATTTTCCAGAAATCGCAGAACTCGATATCAACCCGCTTTCCGTCCATAGTAATGGCGCTCTCTCGCGTATCCTTGACGCGCGTATCGCCATCGGATAGGGAGACCCGACAAATACAAAAAACCAGGCTTCCATATGGAAGCCTGGTTTTTCAGTAACGACTGAAACTACTCCCGGCAGCAGTTCATGATGTCTTCGATGACGGTGCCAAGCTTACCGAACAGAGTGGAATGATGCTCGGCCGGCTTCTGCGGATCTGGAGAAACGGTTTTCGTCTCGGGTCGCAACGGGAGTGACACGGCCTTCGTATCCGAGGCGACCGCGCTCGCCGTATCCTTGATATCGAGCAGTCCGAGGTTCATTCCCCAGAAGAGGTTCCAGAGCGAATAGGCCTTGTCGAAGTATTCCTTGGCCTCGGCATCCTTCCCTTGCCCGAGCGCCTTCGTCCCCACCTCGGAGAGCCGCATACTGGCTGCCAGGAGGTGTTTCGAGATGCACCAGACCTCACCTTTGGGGTCCGTCACGACCTTCGCGAGCATATCTTTGCGGATGTCGCGGACGCTCTTGAGCAGTTCCAGGAATTTCTCATCGCGGGTCTTCTCGAAACTGAACTGGAAGTGTTCCTCAAGGGAGATCAGGTTCATAATTCCGATGCCGAGATCTTCTTTCGAGGAAAGGTCGAGCGCATTTCCTTCTTCCTTGAATCGTTTCACCTTGTCCATGAATCCCTCGACAGATCCGAGCGATGTGTCCATAGTATTCATATGTTTACGGAAATGGATTTTGATGCGTTCAGGAAAAGAAAAAGTGGATAATGAGGCTCACTGCGAGGATACCGACGAGCGGAGCGACGAGCTTCTGATACGGGAAATAGACCTTCCCATCGTTCCTGGCGATAACCCACTTATTCACGGCATCGATGATGAAGATTGCGAACGCTCCGGACACGATTCCTGCCACAACCGGTGGTAGCCACAAGATGAGCCCGGGCCCATGCCAAAGGAGCTGCTTGCGTACCGAGAACGCCGTGATAGCGATCGTGAGGAGAAAAATCGTCGCAAAGCTTCCTTTGAAGTCTTTGCCGTACTTTGCAAGCCATTTCACCGTAACGACCGTAGCTGACACAATCAATGCGCCGATCCACAATCCGAGCACCAAGTCACTCACGCCAAGCCACCTTGCCAAAGCCATACCGCCGATAAGCCCTATCGGACAAAGAGGTCCACACATAAGGGAAAATGTTAGCTGTTGAATTTCCTCCCTATTCTAAGCTATTTCCACGTCTTTGCCAATATCGAAACCATCGGCGTCACCCGATAGGGGAATGTCCGGACAGTTACCCGTCACCGTTTTCCTTTCTGAAGATTCTCAGCAAGTCCGACGAGTGCCTCGAGGTATTTTTCCCGACCGAACCGCTCAAGCGTCTTGCAGCGTATCGTTTCGGCGTCGTCAATCGTTCCGTGATCGGCAATATATCGGCGAAGGAAGGCGGCGAGGTCATTCTCATCCTCTGCGAGCCACCCGGTCTTCCCCTGCTCCACGATTTCCGACAGGGCACCGGTCGCATACCCGAAGAACGGCTTCCCGGCAGTATTCGCCTCGAGCGCGACCAATCCGAATGTCTCCGGCAGGCGTGACGCGCTCACGACGAACGAGGCGCCCGCATAAAGTCCGGAAATCTCTTCCTTGGTCCGTTCACCGACATACCGCGCCGATACGGATTTCGGAATGTCCATGGTTTTCCGTCCGGCCAAGACCAGCGGATACCCGATCGAATCGAACAGTGTCACAAGATCGGCAATCCCCTTCTCACCGGAAACGGAACCGACATAGAGCGCATACGGCTCCTTACCGGCATCATCGACGGATATGGCCTTCTCCGAAGCGGATTCGTCGGCGATGAAGTGCGGTATGATTTGAATTTTCTCCTCGGGAACCCCTGCACACTTCAGCGTTTCCTTCACGAAAACGCTCGGCGCGATATACCGGTCGACATTCTTCGAATAGAAACCGGCGATCCGGTCCCAATATGCCCGAAGCACGAGGAGAACGCGCTTCGCGAACGGATATTTCCGCACGAAGAGAAATTTCCAGTATGACGAACCGACGGACTCGTGGTAGGAATCCTTGTCCGGCGAGACGATATGGTAGTCATGAACCGTTAGTATGACCGGGATGCCGCGCTTCCGAATGATCGGCAAAAACGATGGGGAAAGCTGGTGATACGCGTTATGGACATGCACGATATCCGGCCGGAACTCGTCGAGTGCTTTCCTCATCAGCCGCCGCGTCTCGAAGGACCAGAAGAGCCGTCCAATGCCTTTGAGAACATGCCACGAATTCCCCGCGTCCCCTTCCGCGAATCCCGCACGACTCACGAGATAGGTCGGATATCGACTCGGAAGATTCTTCGGGTGATCCATGGAAAATACCGCGACCTCGTGGCCCTCGGCAGAAAGCGCCTCGATGACATCGAGAAAATGACGCTCCGCTCCGCGCCGTTCATGGAAGAATTTATTGACTTCGAGTATGCGCATATCTTTCGAAAAAGAGCCGAAAAAAGTCCAGCTGTCGACAATGATGGTGCCGTTGTCCCTCGGTATCGTATCATCGCGCGACTTCATCCGCCATATCGGGAAGCGCGCGCGCCAATCCGAGCGTCATCCAGAAGAACATTCCGAGCAAGTTCGTCTCCAGGTACGGTTGAGAAAAGAATACCATACCCTGAAACAGGAGCAGTCCCAACAAGACGGTCTTGGCCCCGTTGAAAAAAGGTATCTGTGAGCTGGAACGCAAAAGTTTCGCGACCAACGAGACGAGAAACGTGGCGAAGGCCGTCGCTCCGAATATGCCGGTCTGGATGAGCAGTGCCAGCCAGGAATTATGCATATCGCGGACCTCAACGTACTGCCGGTAATCGCCGAGCTCCACGGGTACGCTCGCGCCGAATCCGATACCCGAAAGCGGATGTTCCGAGAAACGCGAAAGAGCGCTTCCCCACACCGCCTCGCGCCATGCGAGACTCTCGTCCGTCCCGCTGCCGATGGAAAGGACCCGCTCCCGTATGATGGAAAACGCGTTTCCGATCGGATTCCCGATCAGGTTCTCGGGAATCGAGGAAATGATCGCGAGCGCGAGGATCAAGACCGTCACAAGCGGGAGCGCCAGTTTAAGCGTGAATCGCACAAGCGTCTTTCCTATGAGCTTCGGAGACAACAGCATCGCCAACGTGAACGTCACCGCGATACCGATCCACAAATGCCGCATGAGCGACAAGATGATACCCGCCGACAGTATCAGGACGAACGTATATCGCCACCGGGAAGATTCGTTTTCCGTATCCCGGTCCTCCGTCCGATAGGACATGTACGGCAGGAAGAGAAGCACGACGATAAGCCCGAGCGAATAATAAAACGCGTGCGGGAATGCGAGGAATCGGGTCCCCGGTGTGGAGAGTGGCGTGTATTCCGTCCACAGTCCGCCACCGCGGACGATTCCGATCAGTAGGAATATCCCGGCGGTCGCGACGGCGGAGAGGAAGATCTTCGCGACCATCCACACATCCTTCCAACTCCGGACCAGGACAGCGGTCGCAAAATAGAGCATTCCGTAGAAGACATAGTTCTTCCAGGTGGAAAAGGCGGTCGCGAGTCCCTGATCCTTACCGAGCCCGATCAGTCCGACAATGAATACCGCCGTGACGATGCCGAAGAACAGAAGGAGCAGCCGATCCACGGTAACGAACCGGAACCGAAGTCTCCCGTCACGGACGAAGAGCAGGAATGCCGAAAGGAACACCGGCGCGAGGATAAGGTCGAGCGGATAGAGCTTGTAGGTCGTTTCGCCGACCGTGAGAGGCATAAGCGTGAAGAACCGCTCGAAGAGGATGGCCGTCACAAGCGATGCCGCCAGACCCGACCGCGGATAGAGGAACGCGAGGAAGGCGGCTGGGATGACCGTCGCGAGAAATATCGGCAACGAGAAGCCGGCGACCGCGTTCACCGCCGCGTCCACCGAAAGCAAGATGATGAGAAACGTGAACGCGAACGTCTCCGCCCGCTTCGCATCCCGAAAAAATGGCGACTGAATCATAAGAATATCCGTCATTCCCGATCATTACGACCTGAAATGATACTACATTCCTATTAAAAAGTCAAGCCCTCAGTGATTAACACAAAGGGCTTGAAAAGAACAGGAGGGAGGCAGGCAGGCTGGTTGTCAGTTGGTTGCTGGAGCAAGCGCGGCTCCGTCATGAGCACGACCGCCATATGCACGAGTCGGTTCTGAACGGACACCCTCTGCATACTTATAGCTCGTCCCATCTTCGACGAATGCCCAGTTGCCGGCCAGGTCTACATAATTGAACCAGCGCTGTGAAGCGGGTTCAAATTTGACGATACCACTCCCCTGCGGCACAATCCGCTTAATCCCTTTTCCACCATAGATCTCAACACGAGCAGGCACATGTCCTGCGGGGAATGTCAGCACGGCTACATCGCCGGCTTCGACCACACAGGTCGGGCGGGCGGATTTCGGCACATCGACTGTCTCTGCAAGTGATGCGGGCACTCCGGCGAACAGTAGTGCGGAAGCAAGCAGGATAGATTTCAAAGTCTGTTTCATGATACGGTCCCTCCCAGGACGTACGATTTCTGATTATTTTAATTTACTTTATCTTCAATATTCCCCTTTCCTCAAGAAATAGGCCTCTTCTCTCGGGTTCAAGTGGAACGCTCCATCTTAGCGCAAAATAGACATTTTGTCAAGTGTAAAAAATACCTTAATATAAGGGAATATTTACTACTACAAATGATGGGCATTCTTCTCACGGATTTCGCCCCCGAATACCGGAGCGAACTCTGAACGCCCGCTATCAATGAGAGAAATTATCCGGAAAAACAGAAAAGGAGGGTGCTATTATAAACACCCTCCTGAACTTTTCTCATCCGTGAAGCATGGGCTGTGTCATCGCGTTGCGAAGCACGTCCTACTCCCCAGTATTCAGTATTCTGTCTATTCGAATGCGTCAAGTGGCACATCATCACCTTGCGGTGCCTGCCGCTGATCCTGCGAAGGCTGTTCAACGGATACGGGTTCCGCATGGAACGCTTCCGGATCCGCCACCTTCATATCCGCCCCGACATACTCCGGTTCATCACCGACGATGCCCAGCTTTTCCACCGATGTCTGACGCTTCTCGCAATCCTTCGCGCGAAGCACTCCGCCGAGTTCGACGCGAACGAATCCCCCGATCGTAAATAGATCGGCACGACTGATGTCATGATAGAATTCATCCGGTTTGTTCAGCGGGATGGAAACCCTTGGTCCGAACATCAGCCAGTTCTGATACCGCACTTCCGGCGTAAGGTTGAGATAATTCAACCGATCCCAATACTGATGGGATACACCGAGAATCCCGCGAAGTGCCCAGTCTTCATCGAACGAATACTGTGCAATCGCGTTCACGTTCCAAGAACTGCGGTTTTGTGGCGTGTCTCCGCTCCAGGTGGAACGGATTTTCCCGTCGAAATACTTCCAGTATTCACCTGTGAAACCGAAGAGCCAGTCCTCACTTTTGCGCTCGTATACCTCCGCATACAGACCGAACTTCTTTCCGGTCTGAGACATATTGTATACGCCGTTCCCTCCCGTCACGTAATCGTTTGGAAGATAACGGGCCTTGATACCCCATGCCGCGGGAAGTTCGACGGTCTGGCCAAATTCGTCGGTCTGTTCCTTCAGGTAATCCCTCCGGAGCACGACTTGTGGGCCAATACCGCTACGTTCATGCCAGGTATAGGACGAGGTTTTTGACTCTCCATCACCCCACATCCCATAGAATCCTCCACCGACCGCATAGCCGTCACCGAGCGGGATAAGGACATCCCCTTCGGCATACTGCCAGTTGCCGTGGGCGAGGTTGTTGCTATAGAGACCTGCACCTGCGATAAGCTCCCACTTCAGGAGCTCATTTCCCACGTTTTCCTGCGGGATGGCCGATATCGGTTGCTGATTCTCAGTAACCGTCTCTGCCATCCTTTCGGCCTGTTTCGCAAGCATCCTGCCGAGTGCTACGTTGCCACAGACATTCGGCATGACTACCCACTGATCATTGATCTTCATCGCAGTCAATCCGCCATTCTTCAGCGGATTTTTTGACTTCAGATCTCCATGATAGCGGATGATCTTTCTTCCACCGATCATGTAACCATCCGTCATATCGAGCCGTGTACTGTCATTGACTGACGCAATCAGACGACCATTTTCATCTGCTACGAAACGTCCGTTTACCGGAGCATTTTTCAGCCGATTCCAAAGTACGACTGATTCGTCACGACCAAGGCCTTTCACAGCGGTACGAAGTGCCAAGGGACCCTTGTTGGGCCACGGGCGTAACTTGTCTGCACCCGCGTTCCATAACAGGTCGCCCTTGATTTCCTTCCGAACGAATCCGGAAGTAACCGCTGTTTTCGATTTTCCGACCCGCGGGCTCACTCCCTGAGGAAGTGCGATCCGCTGACCTGGCCGGATGATCTTTTTCAGATCGATCTTGTTCAGTAAGGCCACCTTTCGGCAGTCTTTACCGAACAATCTCAATAGCTGATCACCCGGTTTGACGACATAGTATGCCGTCGCCGTTTTCGCAGTCGCATCCGCCACCCGAACCCCGCACAACACGGAGAGCAGGAGCAACACGACCACCGCTTTCATGTTTTTCATTTTGTCCCGCCTCCTGCGGGGGGTTTTATTGTTTGCAACATCCTCCGTACGTCCTTTTGCCGCTGTGCCTCAAGGATCATCATATTGATCCCCTGCTTCTGCCGGGACTGTACGGACTGATAATCAAGCCCTACCGATTTGACCCCGAATGCCCGGATAAAATCCATGGCGATTCCGATCGTCGAACTCACGTAATCCAGCGGACTCACGGCAAGATTCGCCGATGAAGTGAGCTTCTCCCAGTATCCGTACTGCGGATTGATTCCCGCGAGGTACTTCACATCCTGTTCGGAAAACGGTGTCGCAAGCGGTCCGGACGGCGTCTTATAGACATCCCAGTGACCGATCGCTTTCCTCATTCCCGTCACAAGTCGACATTCACTGAGTGGTGTTCCATACGTGGCGCATATCTGCGCGCGATACCGCTCGGAATTCAAGGCTTTCTTCTCGTCGAAGCCTTCCATCCTTTCGCCCTTGAGCGAATACGCTTCAGCGAAGAGCGTCGAATAGGTCTGCACCCGGATATCGCTCCGTCGATCTTTGATACCCTCGACAATCACGATATACCGCCGAGCGCCGCCGATAAAGCCGGCATCGATCGCATAAGCAGGATATTCCCGCCCATCCGATCCGACCGCATGGGCCTGATACCTGATTCGAAGTGCATCGAACTCGGAGAACCACGTCGCAACCTGCGGGACATCACCCAATACGGCGACGAAATTCCCGGTCCGGATATCTTCCGTGTACGGAATACCGGAGAGCATCACGGGGTCGACTGTCATCTTGCAGACAATCTCGGACTTCTCGTTCCGCAAATCGACCGAATTCGGACGTGACGTCGCGCACCCACCCAAAATAGCAAGCAGTACGACGGACAACCGAACCATATATGTTTTCAGCAGTTTCATACGAACTGCCCTCCTTTATTTTGTGAGTTGAGATTAAATACGTCTATATCTATGTGTGTGTGCCGTCTATGAGGGTGTAGACCGAATACAATGAATACTTATTGTAAAAAAAACTCGTGAGGATGCTCGACATCGTCGATACCGGTCCTCTCGTTCGGGCGGGAACGATCCCCGCCCGAGGAGAGAGGATCGATAGACTTACTCCGTCCGCCGAAACGCCGTCCCACGACTGAGGGAGAACTCGGCACGAAGGAACGCGAACAGGAGTGAGGCGAGGAATCCGCCGAAAAAGCCACTGCCGACCGCGATCAAGGCCTTGGCCAAACCAGGATTCCGTTCCGCGATCGGACCAGAAAGGATACTGACCGGGACATTGTGGTCCCCGGTACCAAGCAGGATGCCGTTCTTCTCGGTAAAGACCTGCGACACGGCAAGCGACACCTTCTGTCCCTCGGTAAGATTGTCATCGGAAATCGTCACGCTGATGATACCAAGATCGAGACGCTTCTCGACCCGGACCATACGCTTCCACGCGGCTAGGCGTTGGCTCTTGTCCTGCGGAAGGAAAGACTGGTCGACTTTTCCCGTATCAATGACGGCCGAAATGAACCGCTCACTTCCGGCGACTTCAGTGAGTACCTGGCTCATGTATTCAGCCGACCGGGTAAGCGTATAATAATCCTGCGTCTGCGCATTCTCCTGGCTAATGAGATAATCGGTCCTGACGCTGTATCGGGGACCGAAAGAGATGATCGCCACGAACGCAAGGCCCGCGAAGACGAGTCCGGCAAGCACGGAGGTACTGACTTGTTTCCTAAGAAACGGAACGATCGTATGATCCATACTGTCATTGATGCGATGATTACCGTCGACCGCGGTGAATGACGCCTGAAGACGCACTCTCCCGTATATGGTCTGACTGGCTATCATAATGCAAAAACGATTTTTTGTCAATAGCTCGCGCGTAAACAAAAAAGAGCCTTCTTTCAGCTCTTTTTGAGTCCTTTCTTTTCCGACGAACGTACCCGCGTATGAAATGGGAAAAATGACTATCTAACGGATAGATACTTACATCTCCTCGGCGACGCGCGGGGCGAGTTTGTTGTAGGAAAAGATGCCGAGGCCGAAGAATATCGCGACCGTAAGGAAGAAGACGGCACTCTTCCACGGGTCTGCGAAGTGGGCATTGATGAGCGCCTCTTTGGAGAAGTGGATAATGAAGGCCATCGGATTGATAAGCAGGACCTGCTGGACCCAGGCCGGCATCTGCTGGAGCGAATAGAAGACCGGCGTCGCGTAGAAGAGGATCTGTAGCAGGACTTCCCAGATCATCGAAAGGTCACGGAACCGGACGAACAACGGCGCGGTAAGGAGCGCGAACGCGAGCACGATGGCATAGATGAGAACGGAAAACAGGAGGAAGAGCAGGATCGCCGGGATGGTCGGCATGAAGCGGTTCCAGGCGAAAAAGACGACCACGACCACGAGGTTCATCACGTAGATCATCGCGGCATTCAGGGTCGATGCCATGATGATGGTCCAGCGCGGGATATAAATCTTCGTCACGAGCTGGGACTTCCCTACCAAAGCCTGCATACCGGCGCTCGTCCCCTCGGAGAAGAAGTTGAACATGAGGATGCCGACGAGAAGCTGAAGGGAATAGTGCTCCATCCCCTGCGCGCGGTTCGCGAAGATCGACGTGAAGACGAAATTAAGAATCGCGAACGTAAGAAGCGGCTTGAGCAACGCCCAGATATACCCCAAAAACGACCCCTGGTAACGGAGCTTGAAGTCGGTCTTGGCGAGCATCCAGATAAGCTCGCGATAGTTCTCGTGCTGCCTCATGTGTTCCAGACTAACATGGAAAGTATCCCGTCGCAACGGGGGAAAATATGGGGAGATCGACCCATACGCTATTCCCGATGGTTCCTCCGCCACAAGACGAACGCGATACCGAGGACCAGGAAGAATCCTGCAACGGTCGCGACGACTACCCAGATAGGATATGATTGCTGTTGGGCGGCCGCGGGAGGCATAGACGCGGGATGAGAAACCGTGTTATCCGACGAGGGCAACGGCAGCGGGTTCACCGCCGGAATCGCACCGCTCTTGTAGAGGATCGGCGTTCCGGACGGATCCTTTATGATTCCGTTGTTCTTATCGAGCAATGCCTGCGTCTGCGGGCTGTATTTCACGTTCCCGGAAGCACAGTCGGAAAGACAGGTATTGATATTCTCGCCCTTCTCGTACTCGCAGATACCGTTCGCATTACAGGTCACGAAATCCGCAAGACTCCCTTCAAGAAGAACCTCCCCGGTTCTAACCAAAGTGAGTTGGAACCGATTCACGATACTGAAATACGGGACCTCGAACGAATTCTTACCTTGCGGAATATCGAAGTGCGTGGAAACCGCTTTCGCCCCGCTCACATCGAACATATCGAGACTGTACGGACCGACATGTATCGCATGCGAAAACTCTGAAAATGAAAACGCGGGATCGTCGATTTTCGAAACTGATTTGGGTACGGATGTATCAAACATGATCTTCTCTCCATTTCGTTCAAAATGAAAAACGAAAACATCCTCGGCAGAAGCCTTGGATAGCGGGATCAACACGAAGAGAAGCGATACCGCGACAACCAGACCAGAACGATAGTTCATAAGAATGCCATTACTATTTGCAACTGTTAAGGTATCTCTCAACGCGACCGCAGTAATCATTCGTCGTATGCGCACAATCATCCGGTACTCCGCGATTCCAACAACAAGCGACTTTTCGGATATCGGTAATGGTGCAATTGTGTTTACTATTATCATTTATAAGCCATGCCGTGCAGTTCATATCGAGTGTAATGTCGTTCTGTATCTTCGTACAGGTTTCAGTCGGCGTACCGGTAATTCCGCATTTCGTTCTATTCGCCGGCAACAGCTGACCGTATCCGCATGAACCCTTCCCATCACTCGAGACGGATTTATTACATCCCTCTCCTCCTGCAATGATCGAAAGCAGGATGTTGCCCGGAACGCCGAAAGTATTCCCATTGATAGCACCGACGATCGAGGTATCCGTGGCGCATTTTCCGGTCGTACAGGTGGTGGCGGCGCCGCCACCGTTCGCGGCGGTCGTAGCGCCGTTACCGGGAGCGACATAGGTTCCGGCAGCAGTCGTTCCGGCCGTCGATTTCGTACTGCATTCGAAAACGAATCCATTCACTCCCTTAAACGTGACTCCTACCCCGAGATCGTTCTTCGCATTGAAGATATAGAACATGACCAAGTTGACGATAAACCATGCGAACAGCACGATGACGATACCCATAAGAGTCGTCTTGATGCCGTTCTTGGCCAAGGTAATCATTTTCTCGTCACCGGCCGAAACGACATAGACGATACCCATCGCCGTGATGACCGCAAGGCCGATGAATACCATGATATCACGGATGATCTTAATGATGTTGCTGATGCCGGTAATGAAGTGACAAAGCGTACACGGGCATTGTGACGATCCACCACATGGCACGAGTCCCGAACTGGCATCGACACAAGCGATACCTCCCGCAGCAGATCCCGGTGTTGTCACAGGCCCTGGTGTTGGCGGAGTAGCTGAGCCAAGAGCTGTCTTTACTGCGGTAGCTAGGGTTGAATAGCTTTGCGGATGTATTCCATCCGAACCAGCAGTAAAAGGAACCGTAGCATCACCGTAAGAAGCCGCTATTCCTTGTATAACTGCTTTCATTGCCGCATCATTCGGCAAAATCCAGACAGTTTTAGCGCTTGGCTGCTTGTCACGAATTGCTCTTAGGTAGGATTGTTGTTGTGCGGCGGTAAAGTTTTGACCTACATCATTACTCCCTGCAGAAATCACCATTTGAGTGAACGTACCCGAGCCATCGAATCCTGCTATGGCTTTCGAAGTGGCACCCACGACCGCTGACGTCTTCGTCGGTGTAAGCTGAGCGGCAGTCCCTACAGCAATACTATCGCCGATGACCAAGAGCGTCTCTGCAGCAGATACAGTTAAAGGACTCATCAAAAAAACAAATACTCCGATGAAAAGACTCGAAAGAAAAATTCTCATATGATAAAGTTTCACTTTCTCTTGAATAACACAAAAAGTCTATAGTATCCATCCGGCTAATTATACCACAACCCGATCATCATTGGAAACGGGCGGCAGAATGATACCGCTGGTACCACGCGACGAACTTCGCGATCCCATCGTAAATACGCGTCGAGGGCGCCCAGCCAAGCTCGCGGAGCTTCGAGATGTCCGCGACCGTCCGCGTCACGTCGCCTTGCTGCATCGGTTGCATCCGCTTTATCGCCTTCTTCCCGGCGTGCCGTTCCACCGCGGCGATGTAATCCGAGAGCGCCTCGTCCCGGTCTCCGCCGATATTCATAATACTCCCCTCCGGCAGATCGGCATCAAGCGTCGTAAGCGTTCCGGACACAATGTCGTCGATATACGTGAAATTCCGACGCATGTCTCCGCCGTTATAGAGGTCAATCGGTTTCCCCTCGATGATGTTTTGCACGAATTTATACACGCCCATGTCCGGCCGACCCCACGGCCCGTACACCGTGAAGAACCGTAACCCGGTCGTCTTGATCCCGTACACGCTCCCATAGACATACGCCAGAAGCTCCGTCGCCTTCTTGGTCGCCGCATAGACCGACACGGGATGCTCCACCGGGTCGGATTCCGAGAACGGGATTTTCGCATTCTCGCCATAGACGGATGAGGACGACGCGTACACGAAATGCTTCGTACCGTACTTCCGGGCGCATTCGAGCATATTGAGCGTTCCCATCACGTTCACGTCGGCATACAATTCGGGCCGCTCGAGCGAATACCGCACCCCTGCCATCGCTGCCAGATGAACGATCTTTTCCGGCTGTTCCTTCTCAAAGACGGTATCAAGAAACGCCTTGTCACGGATATCACCCTCATACAGGCGGAACTTCCCCTCGTATCCGCCAAGGAATATCGAAATCCGGTCGCGCTTGAGCTGCGGATCGTAGTAGTCGTTGAAATTGTCGATGAGTATCGGAGTATCACCACGGTCCATCAGCGCCTTGGCCACCGCTGACCCGATGAATCCGGCCCCGCCGGTCACGAGTATGTTCATATGCCTTTATTGTTGAATGATTTCATTATCATGCCATTTCTCAATTATACACTCCCTGTAAGGCTGTCTTTGCGAGCCCGTACTCGGGCGTGGCAATCCAGTATTTATGGCAGAGATCTGGACCGCCACAGATTTCCGAAGACGAAAATCTTCGCGGAGACGGAGGAAACGGGGAGGTCTTATCTTGGGAATGGTATCTCATTGTTGGATTGATACACGGCTACATTGTTCTGTTGCTACACCGTTTGTTACATTGTCTCATTATTTCATTGTCGAATCAATCCATCCGATGCTCGTCCATCCATTTCTCACTCATTAACTGTAACCCTAGAAAACAACGCTTATGGCTAAAGAGAGCCATACTTACTTAGACATTAGCGCCGAACATTGACAAGTATGTTATCATGGTGTATAATACATTTTACAAAGGATAGTAGTGATAGTCGGCCAAAAAATTTATCAGGGGGAAATATGCTGGACAAGCTCTTTTCAAATTTCGAATGGTATCGTCGTTGGACACGGGATAACTGGGTCCTTGTTGATACCGGCAAAGTCACAATGTGGCTCCGCGGCAATTCCGCAAAGATAGCGCGGACACACAGCTATACATTCGTCCGTATGGACGCAGAGTAACCTTGATACCACCGCCTTTTGACCTTCACGAAATGAAATCGTGAAGGTCGTTTTTTTATGTCTCAATAACCTTGATATCTTTCGGGAGATCACCAAACGTCACTTCGATGACTTCAATCGGATGAACCGTTTCCGGGCTTTTGCAATCCATTCCCCTGAAATTATCAAATTTATCCTTATCCAGAACGTACACATAACCGGTCTTGTGTTTCGCCCGCTCCATCAACACTCGGTCGGCTACGAAAAGCAATTGGTTGGCATTATTGATTCCCATCCCATTCTCGAATTCCTTGCCATGTATCAATGACCTGAAAATGGCGCAATCGGCGTACGTGCTCGCGAAAACCGCCGGTTCGCCATCGTTCTCGTGTCGACCTGTCTCCTCATTATAGCCACAGGCCTGATGCGGTTCCAAAGCCTCGACACGTTCGTACGAACCATGAAAGACATATTTTCCTTCTTTTTCCAAGGACAACAGTCGTTCGCGTGCGGCGCTTATCTGTTCCTTATTGTTCGGCTGATCGAAATTCATAGGTTATCGACAAAATACATTTGAATTCAGATTTCGACTCCGTACTGCAGTCGAAATCCAATACACCGATACAAACCTTACATTGGAAATTGATTAATATCACCTGCTCCCCTTTCGGAGGGGAGCTCCTGAGTCTTCGAGGGTGAGGGGTGGGAGAAATTCCATATATCGCCACGCTGTGGCCTCGACACAAGTCAGTTCCCTGCCCGCTCATCCCTACAAGCGGGTCCGCTCACTTCGCCTTGCGGTGATGTAGCGGATTATCTGCTATCTGACTCGTGCTATCGCTTCTTTCAGATATTCCACATATTCCCCGTCATCGGCGTCCGTCGTCACGTACCTGGAAAGAGCGGTTTTTCGAGCCTGCTCACCGATGCGCTTCCGAAGATCGGAATCGGTGATGAGACGTTCAAGCTTCTCCTCCCACTGCGCTTCGTCTGCGGCCACGAACCCGTCCACGCCGTCCGTGATCGCCTCGCGATACGTCTGCGTAGCGCACGCGACCGTCGGCACCCCGAGAATGCCAGCCTCAAAAAATTTCAGCTCGGATTTCCCCTCACAGAACGGATTGCCGATTTCAAGTGGCGCGATGATGATATCCGTCCGGGCAATATTTCCAAAATGCTGTTTCCGTGGAACATAATGCATCCGCTCGATCCGGTCAGGAAACGCATTGAATCGGTCATCGATAGTGAGCGGTCCGACGAGCAGCAATCGAAGGTTCGAATACTTCTCGAGCAAGCGCAGCAGCACTAAGGCGACAGTTCCGAAATCCTTATCGTGCCCGAGCGAGCCGCTGAAATAGCCGATCGTCACCGTATCGCGCGCTCCCGACGCGAGTCGCGCCATGCGCTCCTCGTAAAGCGGGGCTACGGTTTTCACGTCCGACTCGGGAAGTCGGTTCGGGATCACGAAGACGCGTTTCCCTTTCGTGCGGAGTTCGTCGGCGATGAACGAGGTCGAGGTCGTCGCCACCTTCACGTACGGATCGGCGAGGATCTCGCCACCGACGCCGTGTTCGTAGAGTTTCCGCTCGAGCGCGTTCATCACCCGCCAATAATCCATGTGCTTGAGGTACTTCGGATCATAAACAAGGTCGTCCGTCTCGAAGATAATCTCCTTCCCCTGCTTCTTGATTTCGGCGATGAGCTTCGCGACTGACGGCGTGAAAAGCACGCGATGAAAGACAAACACGGAAAATTTGTCCGCATACGACGAAAGGCGGGGGTTGTCCTGCACCGTGACTGACGAGGTGATACCGCGAAAGCCGATCTCCTCGGCCACATGCTTTGTCCGGAACCGGGCGCTGTCCCCCACCCCGCCGGTGATAAACAACACGTCCGCCGGACGAACGCGTCCAAAGAGTGCGAGTCCCGCCGGGACGATGCGTTTCATCCCATGCACGAACCCCTCGCGCCGAAGCGTGTGCCATGCCTTACCGATCTTGATCAAGAATAGTTTCATATATTTCTATCGATTCGTTGTCTCATGGTCGGATGGTTCTCATTCCCAAACCCATCTTCCAACGAACGGGTATCATTCGGCTTCTTTTAAAATATTCCTAAAGATTTTTTCAAGCTTTTCCCCCGTCTTATCCCAGGTAAAATCCTGTACCTGGAGCCAGTTCTCGCGACCAATATCGTCCCACGATTCCTGTTTCCCGGCAAGAGCAACAATCGCGGCCGCAAGTGCTTCAGGTGTGTTCGTGGCCACATACGCCCCCCAATCGCCGAGATAGTTCCGATTATTCGGCGTATCAAAACAAACGACTGGAAGTCCGGCAGCCATATATTGAAGCATTTTCCCACTTGCCTGACCAGTATCCTCATGCTTCGGATCGATCGCGATATCACTCATGCCGAGAATGTCACCGATGGAAAAATATGGGAGTGGTGAAACGACCGTCACACGACTGGCTGTCACTCCGTATTTCGAAAGGAGCGGATCAAGCAGGTCTCTCGGAAATCCGGCCAACACGAAATGAAGACCGGCATCGGAGCGAAGCGCGACGGGGATCGATCGGACAAGCGTCTCCACCCCCTTGTTCGGTATGAATGCGCCCGTATAGACCGCTACCGTCATATCGTTCGCGATTCCGTACCGGTCCCGGATCCGACGACGCCCATCGGCGTACAGTGGCGAGAGATCCCGCGCGCCGTCGAGAACCGTCTCGACGATTCCCTTTTTCCGGACAGCCGATATCTCTTCCGCGCTCGCCCACGAACTCGCCACGGCCGCATCACACATGTCCTCAATCCAGGATTCGATCATACGGAATATGCCACGAAGCAGGCTTCCACGGAGATATGAATGTGAGACCATCTCGCGCGTCAGGCTTCCTTGAAAATCCGCAACGAGCTTTGGCCGCTCCCCGTGCAGACGAAGCAATAACGATGCGACCCAGGCGATCGCCACGCCCTCGTGGATATGCGCATGAATAACGTCCGGATGGAATTCGCGTGCGAGCGTATACGTCTTGCGGATGAGAAGCAGGTCGAGGACTATTTTCTGCCAGTCCGGACCGGCCTCGAGCTTGCGATACCAAAAAAGCAGGCGACGGATACGTCGTACCTCGATGCCGGGATTTTCGGATACCGGAATATCGCTCCCGATATGATAGGTCGCGATCTTCACCTCGTGACCGCGACGAACAAGCGCCCGTGCCTCCTCGAGGATGCGTATATGCATCCCGCGGTCGGCAAAAAACGGGGTCGGAGCGACCATGAGTATCTTCAGGGATGGTCCCGTGTCGTTCAGCATGCCGTTTCGGAAAAGGGTATACTACTGCAGGTCCGATCCAGTGATCGTCAGAACCCCTCCTTCAGCGACCTCCCCCGATATCACCTTGCGCGCGACCACGTCCTCGATGTGATCCTCGATATACCGATTGAGAGACCTCGCCCCGAATACCGGTTCGTATCCGCGCGTGACGATTGCTGCCGGGACATCCGACGCGAAGGAAAGGGAGATGTTTTTCTGTTTCTTGATACGTCCGGCAAGCGCGGTCAGCTTGATGCCGACGACGCTTCCGAGTTCGTCCGGTCCGAGCGGAGCGAAGAAGATGATGCCGTCGAAACGGTTCATGAATTCCATCCGGAACGTGCCGTTCTTCGCGATGTCGGCGATCACCTCATTTCGGGCCTGTTCCGTCGTCGCTCCGTGCCCGAGCAGCTCGGAAATAAGGAGCGAGCTCGCGTTCGACGTGGCGATAATGATGCACTTGCGAAAATTGATCTTCTTCCCGAATCCATCCGTCGCGGCTCCCTCGTCGAGAATCTGCAGGAAGATGTCGAGGACCTTGGGATACGCCTTCTCGATCTCGTCGAGCAGCACGACCGAGAACGGGTGTTCCTTCATGACGCCGGCCAACCGGCCCTCTTCGCCCGAGACGCTCGAACCGAGCAGACGTTCGACGGAATCCGGCGTCTGGTATTCGCTCATGTCGAATCGGATCATCCGTTCTTCGTCTCCGAAATACGCTTCCGAAAGCGCCTTGGCGGTCTCGGTCTTGCCGACACCGGTCGGACCGAGGAAGAGGAACGAGCCGATCGGGCGCTTCGGGTTCCCGAATCCGGCACGTGCACGACGAAGCGCCTCGGACACCTGGCGCACCGCATCGGCCTGGCCGATGACGCGAAGGTGAAGCACCTCCTCGAGCTTGAGCAGGCGTTCCTTCTCATCTTCACCGAGCGCGCCGACCGGCACTCCGGTCTTGATCGAGACGAACGCCGAGACCGTTGCCGGCGTGATATACGGTCCGTCCGGTTCGGTCTGCCAGCGGATTAGCGTTTCTTGCATAAGGTCGAGCGCCTTTTCCGGATACGGCGAATCCCAATCATACTGTCCCGAAAGCTCGACGATGGACTGAAGCGCTTTCCACGTAAAGACCGGCCGGAAACGTTCCGTCGCAACGAGCACATTAAGCAGTACCCGGAGCGTGTTTTCGGCATCGGGCTCGCGCAGATAGACCGACTCGAAAAATTTGAATATCTGTTCGTCGCGGTGCACGAGCGCGTTATACCTCGCGTTGCCGATGGTACCGATCACCTGAAATGTCGGCGAGGCAAGGAACTCCGCAAAAATCGGCGCGAGGTTCGGACGACCGGTCTCACCGCCAAGAAAAGCATCTATATTCTCGATGACCAAGACGACGTTCCCGGCATTGGCAGCCTCATAAAACAGGGAGCGGATGGAATTGTCGAGGTCGATACCACGATTCACCGCATCCCCGACGGCTATACCGAGGTCAAGGAGCAGGAAGCGGAGGTGCTCGAATTCCGGCAGGTCGCCCTCGCGGATCTTCCGTGCGAGCGAATGAACGAACGTCTTCTTGCCGATGCCGGGATCGCCGATGAGGAGGAAGCTATTCTGCCCGGGGCGGCGCATCACGAGCGTCGAAAGGCGGAATTCATCCTCCCGACCGAAGAGGTGCAACCGGGAATATTCAGAGTAGTCCGCTTTCGAGAGGTCCGAGGAATACCGATCGAGGTGCACCGTGAAGCCGTACTGCCATCCCCGACCGATCGGGACGGTCTTGCGGAGATTCTCCCACAGGAACGGCTGGAGTTTTTTGGCACGAAGTTCGGCGGCCAGGGTCTCGTATGCGACGATATCGTCGAACGTTTCCCGGGAAAGGTTGAGTACGGACAACTTCCGCTCGAGTGCCTCGTCGCTTTCCCATTCCTCACGGCGAAAATCTTCCGGCCGGATACCGAGCCGGTCCAGGATACGCGGAAACCACTTCGTCGCGAAGAGTTCGCTCCGGTTGCGTGGCAAGACGACATCGCTTCCATGAAAGAGGAGAATGAACAGCGGAAACAGGAATGACGGCGCAGAAACAAGAATCACGATCGAACCGGCGGTGCCAAGCGGCCCGCGAATAATCATCAGGGCCGAGAAAACGAGAAACACCGGAACACCCAGGAACCAACCTGGGAGTGCGAGCGCACCGATGACGGCACCAAGGGCAAGCACGACGATTCCGGCCGATAAGACGATGACGCGCACGATGAACCCCATGAAACGCGAAAAGATGTTCATGAGGAAACGGTTCAGGGTCTTGCCTATCTCGAGCCCAAGCCAATCCTTCGGCGAGATGTCACGCTTCCAAGGTGAGACGAGGGTCGTTGCCAGTTCGAGAAAGTTGAAGCGTCGAAGAAAGTACCGCATCAGGTTTGTCCACGTCGAAAACAGCAGACGAGGCCCTTTCACGGCATACCAGTAGATGAACGAGAACGGGAATAGCATGAGTGCGATGAACCGAGACACTCCGACAAAAGTGTCGGCGTGGCCCTTCCGAAATACATGTCCATATCATACCAGGAACGGACCGCGTTCGCAAATTGAAAAACATCGGCTTTTCAGATATACTATACGTGTCATGAAACACGATACCGATATCCACGAATCATCCGATCGCTTCGCATATTTCGCGCTCGGATGCATCTTTTTCTCCTGGTCAGCCTACGCCCTGGCGTCTGCAGGTGTTTTTTCGCACCTTGCCGTGATCATGCTTTCCATTATCTCGGTAGTCGCAATAGCAATCCTCTTTCTCCGATTCATCGTGAGTGAATCGATCGTCGCAAAAGCTGTCACCGCGTTCGTGATCGCGTATGCCGTCCTCTTATTGTACGGCTCCACGCCCACCATCTTCTCGGGTCGGGACCAAGGATCCGTCGCGGAAGCGGCAATCGAGCTTTCCCAGAACGGAAATCTGACCTTCTCCTCACCCGCGATCGACACGTTCTTTTCGATATACGGCCCAGGCAAGGCACTTAATTTCCCCGGCTTCGCCTATACCGCGGACGGATCACTTCAGTCCCAATTCCCCACAAGCTCCATCTCCTGGCTTGGCGCTTTCCATTCACTCTTCGGGTTGTCCGGCCTCATCATAGGAAACGGGGTCCTGCTCGTCCTTTCGCTCCTGACGCTCTTCGTCCTTGTCCGGCTGCTCGGTGGCGAGACCGCCGCGGTCGGATCGGTCCTCATCGCTACCGCATCATTCCTCCCCTCGTGGTTCGCGAAGTTCACCCTTACCGAAAACCTCGCGCTTTTCCTCTTCCTCTCGCTTTCTCTCTCCATCATCCTCTTCCTCAAGAACCCCAGTCGGACACACCTGCTTGCCGTTCTTCTTTCCGGAACCCTGCTCGCCGTCACCCGCATCGAAGGACTCCCTCTCCTTGCGATCGTTTTCGGCATCCTGTTCCTCTCAAAGTCCGGCCGCGACTTTTTTAACGCCCGACCATCCTTCCTTCGCACGATGCCGCTTATCGCGGTCTTAAGTGTGCTCGCTCTCGACCTCCTCAGCGCTCTCCCGCGCTATACCTCCCTCGCGAAGGCTCTGCTCCAAAACGTTTCCCATGTCGGCACCGGATCCGGTATCGCGGATCGTCTCTTAACGGCAATTCCTCTTTGGGGTTTGTTCATCCCGTACGGACTGCTCCCCGTCATCATCCTCGGTCTCATCGGCGTCGCCATACTCCTCGTCCGCAAGGAACGACTCGCACTCATACCAGTCCTCCTCGCGTTCCCCACATTCCTCTATCTCGTCGATCCGAACATCTCGGCCGATCATCCATGGATGCTCCGGCGACTCCTCTTCTCGGTCTGGCCGGTCCTCCTCATCTCGTTTTCGGTCGGGCTGTCATCGATATTCTCCAACCGTGGCACATTCGGAAAACGGATAATCCTCGCAATTTCAACCCTCGTCGCGCTCTCGGGCATATTCCCGACAATATCCACGTTCGCCTTCTCGGAAAATGGAAAATTGACCAACGAAACCCGTGAGCTTGCCTCACTGATCGGTCCGCGGGACTTGATTTTGATCGACCGGGACGCGACCGGCGACCCGTATGCCATACCGGCCGGACCGCTCCGTTTCCTCTTCGGAAAGAACGCTGCCTATTTCTTCAATCCGGAAGATTTTGCGAAAATACCGAAAGACCGGTACGATCATATATATCTGCTTTCCCCCGCCGATAACCTCGGCCAGTGGAGTGCATTACCTGCCTCGCTTTCCCTTGTTTCAACCGTTTCCTTCGAGACAGAACGCCTCGGACCGCTTCCGGCAGGCGATTCCCGCTTTCCCGAGCGAAACACCGTCACGACCGATTCATTCCTCTTCTCACTCGATCCCCTATGATTCTTTTCCGCCCCGCCACGATCGTTCCCGAACGCTTCCGGACCCCGTACCGTATATTTCGCGTCCTACTCTTCGTATCCTTCCTGGGAGCAGGCACCCTGTTCGCATACGACACGCTCTTCCCTTCGCAGTCGTTCTCGTTCTCGTTCATCAATCCTGATACGGAGAAAAACACCCTCACAGATCCGCTCGCCCCGGACGGAACGGATTCCATGCGAAAAGGACGTATCCCCGCCGAAGAAACGCTCCGCACGTCCGCCGGCACCGTCGGCTCGTTCTCCTCGGCACACGTGGAACTCGTCTTACGGAAGGATTCCGGAATTCCGAAAGACGGCGACGTACGCATTACGCTCCGAAAATCGTTCCGGTCGTTCTTTCTTCCGCAAGGCGACCCGATTACCGTCGCTTCGAAGGACCGTGGCGTTACGGTCAATGGCGTGCCATACCTGTTCTCCGCTGACACGCTTCAACCATTTCTTTCCGACCGAGCAGCTCTCTCACACTTCCCGAAAGAAAAACTCGTTACGGCGAACAAGGAACTCCTCGCGATGTTCCCTCCAAAGGACACGAAAATCGGATTCCGCGAAGGATCGCTCCTGTCGGATACCCAAGGCGTCTATGCCGTCGACGGCAGTGGCATCGCCCACCCGATCGGTAGCACTCAGATATTCGAATCACTCGGGTTCCACTGGAACGACGTGATCCCGGTGAACGAAGAGGAACTCGGCTTTCAGAAACGCGGGAAGATTATGTTGTTTGATGCCGCCCAGCCGGATGGAACCGTCTTTCACGATACGGTCAGTGGAGGATACTCCGTCGTCCGAAACGGGAAACGGCTCCCAATCGAAAACCGCGAGGCACTCGACGCCCTGCTGTCCGTGACGACCCCGATCGAGGTATCCGGAAATTCCCTTTCCATCACGACCACCTGCACCATGAAACGGGATTCCTTCTCCTTCCAGTATCCGACCTATTCGTGCGATGTCCCCCTTGATACGCTCAAGGCCCTTCCCGGGGGAAGTTTCGAAGTCGCCCTTCAGTCGAAGGAAGAGCTTCATGCGATCTCGCTTCAAACGACCTTCCAAACAAAGCCGGATCGGGGAAACCTCGGGCTGTTCATGAATCAGATCCGCGACCGGTTCTCGACCGCATACGGCAAGAAACAATGACGCGGGAACGGGAAGCAGCAAGTCGGATACCCATTATCAACCGGACGACCATCAACATGAATCGAAACGAACCCACCGTCACCGTGACAGACAAGACATCGCCCGAAACCTCGGGCACGGTTTCACGTCGCCCGCATGATCGGTTCGGGAAAATCCGTTCCATGGCCCCCGTCGCGTACGCACTCCTCATCGAGGCGTCCGAGCTCAGCCTGCTCGCGTTCGCCCTCTTCCTGACCGTCGACGCCATACTGCCTGGCATCATCTCGAGCCGTCTCAACCTCGCATCGCTCTTCGCCGCAATCCTCCTCCTTATCGCCGTCACGGCCACGCTTGGTCGGCATCTCGGGTCGACCTTCCCGTTTACGCCGGACAAGAAGAGTCCCTTCACCTGGATCGGGATCTCCTGGCTCGCATTCCTCCTCACGCTCTCGACCATCCGCTTTCCGTATTGGACCATCCCGATCATCATCGGCAGCTTCTTCCTTGCCGCCCACCTCTTCTGGAAAATCCTCTTCCGCAAGGAATAATACCGGGGGAAACAGGGACGAAAAAACAGGGACGATTATCAATCCCTGTTTTTTAGTATCTATCTCAAATCTCATGTCGAGCTGTAAATCCGAAAATTTCGA
>JBAXFX010000007.1:0-30096 GCA_037139695.1 Candidatus Moraniibacteriota bacterium
CGCACGAGGTCTTCGTGGAAGGGAAGGCGATTGCACTTCAAGCTAGAATGTAGGCGTAATGCGGATTCTATATGACGTTCCATTCACAGCTCACGCGCACCATGACTCTGACCAGAAAAAAAATAACGGGCAAGTTTCTCACTTGCCCGTCAACCGACAATGCCACTCACGCCCGTTGTAAGAGTCTCCCTTGGAGAACTTCTTTCGGGGCGGACATGAATTCTGCTATCGCCCGACCCACGATTTCGAAGAATCGATTACGCGCGTCCTCGACATCGGTGATGATTTGAGAACAGATCGGATTCGTCATGGGACGGTTTCCAGGGGAGGCCATTCTCGCTCCCAATGAGCCGACACCATAGGTCAAGGCCTCGATATCTTCTTCGACCAGGGGTTTGACATTCAATCCTATCGCACGATGACCGGTACCACGTTCGACAAACATGCCGTTGACGAGCTCTCCGTACGTCATTTCCACATGGTAAGTGAATGCTTCTCCGGCTAATATCCGATACGCACGAGCCAGTTCGGCTTCGTTCATACACATCGATATTTCTTTCCCGTCCTGCGCATGCGCCAATGCGATCGAATGGAAACCCACCACACCAAGCCCATCGAACCGCCGGATATCCGCGATACTTTTCGCTTTTAATCGGGACAGTTCCTGCGCGGCATAACACGGATGATCCGGGAGGCGTTCGATCTCTTTCGGATAGAGTTCTTTTAGAAACCCGTTATTCCAACCTTCTGGCATTATCGGCGTAAATCCTATCGCCTCAAGTGCGTCCCTGAAAATCGATGCTCCTCCGGCACCAGGCACAATGATATTTCTCATGCGACTCCTTGTCTTTTTATTAAAGAAACCTGCTACAAACGACCAAGTGACAGTATCAAACGGACATTCTTCCGTCAATAATCTTCTTCATAATCTTTTTCACGATAAACGAAAAATCCCTTCTGAAAGGGATTTTATCGCCACATCGGAGAGAAGTGACAAGGAGTCAGGAGAACAGGCTTCCGATCTTCTCGAGAATACGGAACTGCGAGAAGTCCCGGACCGTGACGGCGACCATCAGGAGGAGGAGCAGGAAGAAACCGATCTGATGCACGCGCTGTTCGATGATCTCCCGGACCGGCGTCCCCTTTATCTTCTCGATGATCACGAAGAGGATCCGCCCCCCGTCGAGCGCCGGCAATGGCAGGATATTGAAGATCGCGAGATTGATCGAGAGGATGGCGGCGAACTGAATCAGGTACGCGATGCCGAGGTCGCTCATCTGCTTCGTCGCATAGACGATGCCGACCGGACCGGTCACGTCGATTCCCGCACCACGACCGAGAAGCAACCCTTGCACCATCCCGGCAAGAGCGGAAAAGATGGACGTCGTCACGTTCCAGGTCGCCTCCGCGCCACGTATCGGCGCCTCATACCACGGGTACCGGATCGTTCCGGTCTCCGCAAACGAGATACCGAGCGCGCCCTCCCCCGCGGGAGCGTTCACGCGTGGCGTTCCCCGAAGAGAAACCGTTTCCTTCCCACGGAGGATAGTCATGCCGGTCTCCGACCCGAGCCGCGCATCGATCGCCTGTTTTGCCTGATCGAGTCCTACGACCGACGTGCCCTCTATGGACAGCAAGCGGTCCCCAGGCAGAAGCCCCATCGATTCGGCGGGGGATCCCTTCGCGACCGAAAATATCTGCACGGAAACGTCCTTCGCGAGCGGTCGGTTCTCGTCGGATACCGGCTGCGGGAATCCGGCGAAGTACAAAGAGGAAATCAGTACCCAGGCCAGGAGAACGTTCATAGTCACTCCGGCAGCGAGCACGGCGATCCGCACCCCGACCGATTTCGACGCGAAACTGTCCGATTCAA
This sequence comes from Candidatus Moraniibacteriota bacterium, assembly GCA_037139695.1. Taxonomy (GTDB): domain Bacteria; phylum Patescibacteriota; class Minisyncoccia; order Moranbacterales; family UBA1568; genus JAAXTX01. The sequence continues at coordinate 1,874 of JBAXFX010000007.1, forward strand.
CGAGTGCGTTCGAATCTTCCCCCTTCATCCGGACGAATCCCCCGAACGGGATCCAATTAAGGGAATAGATCGTATGTGGCGAAGATAGGTCCACATCGCCGAAAATAACCCGGCGCTTGCCGGTCGAATCATCCTTCACGATACCGAGCAGGCGTGGAGGGAATCCGAATCCGAATTCTTCGGCTTTGATGCCGTTTTTGACCGCCACGATGAAATGCCCGAACTCGTGTGCGAGGATAAGCACGCCGAGGAGGAGAAAAAAAATAAGGAAGGTGACGAAAGTCATGGCTGTTCGTGATCAGGATTATACCGTGAGAATTTCTTCCTCCTTTCGCTTCCGCGTCGTCTCGAGCTCGGCGTTCCACCGATCGATTTCCTTTTGTAGGTCATCTTTGCCGGAAAATTTCTCGTCCTCACCGATCAAGCCTTCCTTCTCGAGCGCCTGTATTTCCTTCCAGATCTCCTCGCGAATATTCCGAACCGCCACGCGCGCATCCTCAGCCCGCGTATTAAGCGCTTTCACGAGTTCGCGACGGCGGTCCTCGGTCAGTTGCGGCAAAGAAAGCCGGATAACGTGACCATCATCGGCCGGATTGAGCCCGAGATCCGAGGACCGGATGGCTTCCGCCACCGCCTGGAGACTCGACTGGTCCCATGGTGCGATGACGAGCGTCCTTGGTTCGGGAACGGTCACGCTCGCGATCTGTTTGATCGGGGTCCGGGAACCATAATAATCGACCTGGATATCCTCAACGAGTGACGGGTGGGCACGACCGGTCCGAAGTTTCGTCGCCTCTGCCTGAAAATGAGCGAGCGCTCCGCGGAACCGCTCCTCGTTTCCCGAAATGATATTTTTCGTTTCTCCCATACGTTTGAAAAAATGTTGATGAATGAATATTCCCTCCCGATCCATCACTTCGTCGCGTTCCGAAGCCCGATGAACAGGAATTGCGAGTCGAAGGGATCATAGGCGACGACCGACGCGGCCCGATCCGAATTGAGTGCCGTGACCGACCAGGTCGCACCGGAATCGAGAGACCGGTAAAAACTTTTCCCGGCGACAAAGACGATGTGATCCGAATTTTTCGGATCGACGGCGATCGAGCGGATCGGGAACTTTCCAGCGCTCTCGATAATATTAAGTCTCGTCCAGTCCTTCCCGTCGTTCTGGCTCCGGAAAATCCCCGAGGAGGACGTCCCGACATAGAGAACTCCGGATCGGGACGGATCCGCGACCAGGGAGAGTATCTGCCCCGGATCTACCGGTGGTGGGTCGCCTGGTTTCGTATCCCGTTTCACGGTCGACCAATCGATCCAAGTATTCCCGCCATCCGGAGAATGATACATCTTGTTCTGAAAAGAGAGGAATGAGACCGAGTTATGGGCCTTCGCGTCGAACACGATGTCGGTCACGATGCCGTATTCGGACTTTCCGCCCATATTCTTCCAGGTTGCGCCCGCATCGAGAGATTTAAGGATCACGCCCGCGCTCGTTCCGGCATAGATGATATCCGAATTCCACGGATCCTGGGCCAAAGATGCGATAAGGGTATTACTCCCCGGCTCCGTATAGACCTCGGTCCAGTTCGCACCGGCATCGTCCGTCCGGAAGATTTTCCCCCGAGTATTCACCACGCCCGAAACGAACATGCGGTTATCCGGATTTCTCCGATCGAGGATGAAACTATAAATACGCTGTGGCGGGAATGGAATCGGATTCCATGTTTCCCCACCGTTATCGGTCTTAAAAACACCGTCCGCCACGGTACCAAGGATAACCGTCTTCGGCGTCGTCGGATGAAACGTGATAGAGAGAATCTCGGCCTTGTCGATAGACCGGGTCTGATCAACGGTCGATTTCACCTTAAAGGTTTGCCCTCCATCCTCGCTTTTCCAGATACTTCCTTTCTCGTTCTGCGACAGCAATCCGCCCGGTACGGCGGGAAGATTCTGTGTGGTAGCACTCTGCTGTTGGCCGATCGAACATCCAGAAAGCGCCAATGCAAGAATCGGGAAAAGGGCGATGATCATTTTTTTCATATTTCCGTGTATTTTCCGACGGATACCCGAAGTCCAGTATATCAGAATGGTCGGAAAAACGAAACGGGCAGTAAATCGTCAGGATGAGCCACTGGCAATTGACTCCATCGGCCTAAACGGCTATACTTCCTTTGTTTCCGGGTCGTTAGCTCAGTTGGTAGAGCAGTGGCCTTTTAAGCCAACGGTCGCTGGTTCGAATCCAGCACGACCCACCCCGAGAAACAAAGACCGCCCTTGTGGCGGTTTTGTGTTACAAAGGTAGTCGTGAGCGAATAGATGGCTTCACTCGCAATCGAATATCCGTCAGACCATCGCGATATACTCATTGCCGTGTTGCCTGTTTTTTTCCGCCCTTTCCTTTTCCCGTTCCCGAACCAGCTTCACCGTCGCGCGATATTTCGGAAGGTATTCCATATTTATCCGCATTCCGGAAGTCTCTTCCTTGAAAGCGGTTCTCGCCTGCTCAGTATTCCCCTGTTCCCTACGGATCCGGTGACGGATGCCGTTCACTTCCTTGCTCATGTATCGGTAGAAATCATCGATACCCGGGGGTCGATTGATATGCCTCTCATGCCAACTTTCAAGGAATTTTCCCACGAACGAACCGTTATATTTCAGGATCGCGAACGATTCCCTTCCGCCGACCTCATAGCCTATATCCGCAAAGAGCGCCGCGGCGCCCCTGGCCCCATCGTATGGATTTTCCGGATGCTTGATACCATAGTGTTCCGCATTTTCCTTGGAAAGCTGGAATGGTCCGTCCGTCCCCCATGTCTTGTCGTTCCAAAACGATTCCGGGATTGACACCAGCGCAAACTCAGTCGGAACACCCTTTCTCTCGAATGCTTCCCGGACTCCATCCCAATACGCTCTCATCGTCCCGACAGCGCTATCGAAAGACTCCGCCAAGTCACCCTTCTCATACCGAGTCTTCCAGTACCGTACCGCTTCCCTATACTCGGCCTCTCCGATATTTGTCTCCTTATCAAATGCAAAGCCGTGTTCAAAAGGATTTCTCCCTTTCGCATGCCGCTCCGATGAAGCGTGTCGGTGTTCCGCGTCTTGTGGATCATAACTCTCTTCCTGCCCGTCTTTCTCATCGCCTAATGCCCGAAGCATCTTCGGCAACGCCAAATACCCGGCACCGGCAGTCAGAGCGGTCAGGATAAACTTCCTCCGCTCCGGATCAAAATCAGAATCAGAGCTTTCATTCTTTCGTGCCGGTCCCGATGCCGGTTTTTCAAACGAGAATCCCATACGAGAATATATCAGGAATATGACTGTATTATACCATGAATATTCCGAGGGCCCATCTTCGTACGATTCCGAAGAAAACTGGAGGGAACCGGAACCGTATAGTATACTGCGTAAGCACTGTAGCGTAAGTGGCAAGTTATAATCGATTATTATTTTTCGAAACGACCCATGAATAAAGAACATCCGGCCATCAAATACCACCTCGATAGCCACGGCAAGATAGAAACCGCCGTCAAATCAAGACTTGAAACCCCCGAAGACCTCGCCCTCGCGTATACGCCGGGTGTCGCAGAAGTTTGTCGTACCATCGCCTCGGAACCGGAAACCGCCGACCTTCTGACAAATCGTGGCAATACCGTCGCCATCGTGTCCGACGGGACCGCTATCCTCGGCCTTGGAAACATAGGCCCGGCAGCCGGACTCCCGGTCATGGAAGGAAAGGCCATGATTTTCAAAAAAATGGCCGGCGTCGATGCGGTCCCCTTATGCATCATGGCAGACGGAGTCGAGGATATCGTCCGTTTCTGCAAGCAGATCGAGCCGTCATTCGGTGGCATCAACCTCGAGGATATCGCCGCGCCCGGCTGTTTCGAGATTCTTAAGCGGCTGGAGCAGGAACTGTCCATCCCCGTCTTCCACGACGATCAGGATGGGACCGCGATCGTATCGACCGCCGCACTCATCAACGCGACCAAAGTCCGCGGAAGCGAAATCGGATCCCTCCGCGTTGTCATAAACGGCTCCGGCGCCGCCGGCATCGCTATCGCGCGGCTCCTGATTGCCTATGGCGCCGGAGACATCATCCTCGTCGACAGCAAGGGAATTCTCTGCGCGGACCGCGCGGACCTCAATGCTTCCAAGAGGGAAATCACCGGTCGTACCAACCCTCGGAACCTGTCCGGCGACTTGGCAGTGGCACTCGTCGGCGCGGATGTTTTCATCGGTGTCTCAAAAGGAAATATCCTCACCCAGGAGTCCATCCGCACGATGGCCGAGCGGCCGATCGTCTTCGCGATGGCGAACCCGGATCCGGAGATCCTGCCTGACGAGGCGATCGCCGGAGGCGCCTTCATCGTCGGCACCGGTCGATCGGATTTTCCGAATCAGATAAACAATGCGCTCGTCTTCCCGGGACTTTTCCGAGGACTGCTCGATGCGCGCGCAGCCGACCCTTCGCGTTCCATGCCAAAAGACATGACCGCCATGAAACTCGCCGTGGCCCAGGCGCTCGCCGGTTGCGTCGAACCGACCCGCGAACGGATTCTTCCCTCAGTGATGGATCCTTCCGTCGTCCCCGCCATCCGCGCCGCTGTCCTCGCACAGAAATAGTTCGATCGTCCGTCAACGAAAAAATACCAAACAAAAATATTACCATATTATATAATATGGTAATATTTTTTCCCGAAACATCCGACGCCCCTTGATCGGAAACGCTCCCATATGACGTCATTTGGGAGTGTATTCTTGTCCGAAGAAAATCATCGTCATCTCTAGGCGACCGTAAGCCGGTCCTTTCCGACGAACGGGCGAAGGACTTCCGGCACATTCACGGAACCATCGGCCTCCTGAAAGTTCTCAAGGATCGCGATGAGCGGACGCACGCTCGTCAGCGCGGTGTTGTTGAGCATATAGACCGGGATTTTTTTTCCCGTTTCCGGGTCGCGGTATCTCACGTCGAGCCGGCGCGCCTGCCAATCGGTAAAGTTCGAGGCGCTCCCGAGTTCGCCCCAGCGGTCGAGTCCCGGCATCCATGCCTCGAGATCGAACGCCTTGTACTTGCCAGTGCCCATGTCGCCCATGCAGATGCGGATCTTCCGGAACGGCAGGCCGAGCTCGGCGAGGATTTCTTCGGTTATGCCGAGCATTTCCTGCTGGAGCGCGTCGGAAAGCGCGATATCTGCCGGCGCGAGAATGACCTGCTCCACCTTCATGAACTCGTGCACGCGATACAGACCCTTGGTATCCTTGCCGTAGGAACCGATCTCGCTGCGATAACACTGACTGAATCCCGCGTATCTTCGCGGAAGATCGGTCGATTCAAGCGTTTCCCCCGAATGGAAAGCGAGCAGTAACGGTTCGGACGTACCCGCAAGGAATTTCTGTTCCTTCGATTCGCCGCCGTCGATCTCCTTGTCCGACGAGGCGACCTGATAAATCTCATCCACTTCCCCGTCATATTCAAGCCCTTTAAAATAGCCACTCCCAAAAAGCGGAAACCCCTTAATGAGGGTCGGCGGAATCATCGGAAGGAAGCCTTTCGATGCCATCTTCGAAAGCGCGTAGTTCATGAGTCCAAGCGCCAAGAGCGCCCCGTCGCCCTTCAGGTAATACCCACGATACCCGGCGACTTTGGTCCCCCGTTCCAAGTCGAACAACCCGAGCGCCGTCCCGAGCGCGATATGATCCTTCGGCGCGAAATCAAAGTTACGGATTTCACCGTGTCGCGACACTTCGACATTATCCTCATCGCTCAACCCTTCCGGCGTATCCTCGGCGACGATGTTCGGTACCTGGGCCATAAGAACATCGAACCGACGCCGGGACTCGCGCGCGACCGGTTCGAGCGATTCGATCCGCTCCTTGATCGTTTTTCCTTCTGCGATGATCGACTGGCGTTCCCCATCATCTTGTGCCCTGCCGATCCGTTCGTTGAGAGCATTCTTCTCGGCCTGTGCCGCCTCAAGCGCCTGTGCCGATTCGATACGTTCACGATCCGCCACAAAAAGTGCCTCAATATCAAAATCAAGCTTCTTACCATTGGCTGCCTTTGCAACCTCGTCTTTGTGGTCTCGAATGAATTGGATATCGAGCATAATGAAGTGAAAAGTTGAAAGTGAAAAGTACCGCAGTAACATGTCGAGTTGTCTAAAAGACTACACTTCTTAGACTTTTAACTTGTGACTTTGGACTTTTGACTGCTTTGTGGTCGCTGGTGGACTCGAACCACCGACCCCTGCAATGTGAATGCAGTGCTCTAACCAACTGAGCTAAGCGACCTTCACCTCCATTACCACTTCGCCTATCGTAGCCGAAACACGGGAAATTGTCTATGCCTGAGCTTTGATTCCATATTCGGTAAGAAAATTCCGGACAATTCCTTTCTCTTCCAACAGTAAAGCCTCTTCCTCGCACCAGTCGGAATAGGTACCGGGATGCTCGCGGATTTCAGCCAGGAAGTCGTCCCAGAAGACCCAGCGTGTCGATTCGACCTCGTCCGGCGCCGGATTCGGTTCCATAGATGTGAGACCGACGAAGACCGGACAGATCTCGTTCTCGGTGACGCCGTCGCGGGTAAACTTGTACCGGTACGGAATACCGAAACGAATCTCGTCGGCTTTCATGCCGAGCTCACGATCAAGCCTGCGCGCGACCGCATCGATCCGCTCCTCGCCCGGCTCCGGATGCCCGCAACAACTATTCGACCAGACAAGTGGCCAGGTCTTTTTCGTATGACTGCGCTGTTGCAACAACAATTTTCCGTCGGACTTGCGAAACAGAAACAACGAAAACGCGCGATGGAGCGGCGTGTCGAGCGTGTGCACGTCTACCTTCGGCATCGTGCCGATCTCATGGTCATCATCATCCACCAGCACAACGAGTTCGATTTCGGACATAATCAGTGAACAGTAAGCAGTAAGCAGTTAACAGATAACAAATGGCACGAGATTCCAATCTCCTGCTCCCCTGCCCGAGGGGAGCTGTCGCTTTTGAGCGACTGAGGGGTGGGAGCTCTTTCTACTCGGCAGCCGATGTAACTGTCTCAGTCGCACTCTTCCGTTCCAACCCTTTCTTCGAAAAGAAAAAAATGTAGACGATCTCAAGCAGCGCGACGGTGTTCACCACCAACAGTATCACGAACCACGCCGTGTGCCCGTTGCGCGCCGCCCTCCAGAGCGCCACCCCTTTCCACGGAAGCGTCCAGATCAGGATAAGAACGATAAGGGATAAAAACTGCCGATCGACGAACGGATTCATAACAATATCGATTACGGATTATCTTCAGAAATTGTATACCCTCATAAGAGGAAAGAAAAGCGCACAGTAATACCATTCCTAAATAACTACTTTCCACCGTCTCCGCGAGGATTTTCGTCTTCGGAAATCCGTGGCGGTCCAGATCTGAGCCTTAGTATCTATCTCAAATCTCAACGCCTATATAAGGCAAAAAATCCGATTGCCGGCTGAAATAGATACTTAGATAAGTATCGATGAAATTATACCACGTCACTTTTCCTATCTTCCATTCCGAACTCGTTAGCGCGTTAACCCGTTAACGGTTCAATTCACTCTTTCCCTCTGACTTCCTTCCAGAACTGCCGAAAAAAGTCCCTCATGAAATCGCTCCGCTCCCGAGCGATCGCCTTGCCGGTCTTCGTGAGCATCCGATCCTTGAGATGTTTCAGCTGTATCTCGTACTCGAGTATCGCCGTATCATCGCTGGTATAGCTGTGATCGATCCCGTCACGCGCATGCTCCGTCTCTTTTCCGGAATACAGTTTTTTACCGATCGTCCCCGCGAAGAAAAAATCGCGACCGATACCGACCGCCCCGAGTGCGTCGAGCTTGTCCGCATCAAACAGAATTTTCGCCTCGAGACTTTCCGGAACCGCGTTCTTTCGTTTCCTATGCGTCCCGATACAGTGAATAATCATCTCGATCGTCTCACCTTCCACGCCGGATCGTTCCAGGATCGGCCGCGCCCGCTTAGCCCCTTCTTCGGCATGACAAAAATCGCCTTTCGATCGCATCTCCTCAGTCTTCGCGATATCGTGCAGAAGCGCTGCCACCTCGAGCACGAGCAGGTCCGCCTTCTCCGCCCGTCCGATCCGAAGAGCAAGCGCCCGTACCCGCTCCACATGCGACCAGTCGTGGCAACCCGAAGCATCGACGAAGTATTTTTTCGCCTCGGCTTCTATCGCTCCGATGAGTTCTTTCTTGGTCTTTGAGTCCATATTTCCTCTATCAATGCCGTAATACTTTACTCGCCTTAATACCCTCATCCTTTATGATGGATTCGATGCCTTTGATATACTCCGACAATGCCGTCTCGTCATTAAGAATCCGATAACTTTCAGGATACCTTCCCTTCAACATTTCGGAAAATTCCTTTCCTGCTCCGCGAAGATTCATCACTTCGAACCAGTAGTGGTCGGCGTGCTTCTTCGTTTTTCCGATTATATCCGAAACGTCGATAAGTCCAGGTACTATCGGGCCGACGAAGGCATACGTCTTCAGTCCGTTTTCCTTCAATTGTTTCATCGCTTCTATTCTCTCTCCGGCCATGACCGATCCCGGTTCGAAGAGTTCCTTCTCCGTGCCGACAAACGAATTAACCGTGAACCCTATCTCGACGTCCTTGAATTCCTTCAGCACGTCAATGTCCCGCAACACAAGGTCGGATTTCGTCAGAATGGACAAGCGTATCCTCTTATCCATGTTCTCGAGTATTCTCCTCGTCAGCCGGAGTTCTCCCTCGATCGGTTGGTATGCGTCGCTCACCGAACTCATGAACACGATGCCCTCGACGAATTTCCCTTTCACAAGTTCAGGCGCGTTCATCTTCGCTTCGACCCATGTTCCCCATGTGCCATGCTTCTTCCAGCGCGACATGAACCGGGCATAGCAGTACTCACACGCGTGTCCGCACCCGACATACTGGTTGATGACCCAGTCCGCCCCGGGCAGACTGGTCTTCGTGTAAATTTCCTTCGCCTCGGTCTCGATAATTTCCATAAAATATTGCTGCCCGACTTGGAATTTAGCAAAATATTAGACGAGGCACATAACCATTCGAAACGAAAATATTTTTGTCGCCAGAGCAACAAGTATCACAGTTATAATCAATTGTGGATTAGTTTTTTATGCCATTTTCTCTCAAACACTTTTCAAATTCAATTTTATAATTATATCGATTACCCGCCTGTTGATTACACCGTTTAATTGTCTCCTCTATGTGGAGCGGTCTATATACAAAGAAATATGCCAATGACAATGAAACTAATACCAATCCGAAAATAATCGATATTTTTACCATTTTTTCAATGGACATGTTATACGACATTATTCTATTAAATACACTGCTCATTATTCTCCTTCCAAGTTCAAGGAGAGAAACCAAACAAAGTAAGCCGGATATAATTCCGAGAAGAAAACATAATAATGCTCCCCGATTACCTGCATCAATCTGATAAAATAAAATATTGATTATAAGGACGGCGCCAGATATCAAGATTACTATAGAAAGAGTCTTATTGTCCCATGTTTTTTCATTGCTCCACCTCATATGGTAAGACTTTCAACTTACAGATAGAATCATTCCCGACTCCGCATGGGCGGGAAGATGACGGTTTCACGGATGGACCGATCCATGAGGACCGCAAAGAGCCGTTCGCTCATGCCGAAGCCGAAGGCTGGAGGCATGCCGTATTCGAGCGCCTCGAGGAAATCCTCGTCGAGCATCATGCCCTCGGCGTCCCCCGCCTCGCGGAGCTTCATCTGCTCCTCGAAGCGCGCGCGCTGATCGGCCGGATCATTGAGTTCGGCGAAGCCGTTGCCGAGTTCGCTCATGGCCGCGATCGGCTGCATGCGCAGCACGCGGTTCGGGTCGTTCGGATCCGACTTAGCCAAAGGCGACACCTCGATCGGATGACCGACGAGGAAACACGGCTGCACGAGTTTCTGCCGCACGGTCTTCTTGTAGATGGTGTCGATAAGCCGGCCCTTCCCGGCCACCGGATCATATTTGATACCGAGCTCGTCCGCCTTGGCGCGGAGCGTTTCGACCGACACGTCGCCGGACAAATCGATGCCGGTCTCCTTTTTAAATTCCGTAAAGTAGTCCACGCGCGGAAACGGCTTCGACCAGTCGAGTTCCATCCCCTCGTACGTCGTCTTCATGGATCCGTCGGTCAGAACGCGAACGATCTCGCGATACAGGCGCTCCGTCATCTCCATTCCCTGTTCCAGGTCGAGGTACGCACCGTAACATTCCATGTGATCGAATTCCTGCAGATGGTCGCGATCGATGCCTTCGTTTCGAAATACGCGACCGATCTCGAACACGCGTTCGAATCCGCCGACCAGGAGTCTTTTCAGCGCAAGCTCGAGCGAGATACGCAAAAAGAAATCGGCATCGAGCGCATTGTGATGCGTCACGAACGGTTCTGCCTCGGCGCCACCCGGAATATGTTCGAGGACCGGCGTCTGCACCTCGAGATATCCTTCCGCGATGTAAAATTGGCGCACCGTCTGCCAGAACAGGTTCTTCTTCCGAAACATCTCACGGGTCTCGGGATTCGAAAGCAAGTCAAGGTACCGACGACGGAGCAGTTCTTCCTTGTCCTCGATACCGAAGTGATCCGTCGGGATGGGACGCATGGACTTGCCGAGGATCCGCCACGACTTCACGGCAAGCGTCTTTTCTTCCTTCTTCGTGAGAAAGAGCGAGCCATGCACGTTCACGAAGTCCCCCATCTCGATCGTATCGGCAAAGAGTCGGAACGTGTCGTGACCGAGGTCGGCCTCCGAAAGAAAAATCTGTATGCGCCCGCTCCCGTCCTCGATATGGGCGAAGGCGATCTTGCCCATTGCCCGAAGCGATCGGATACGACCGGCAACCGCGATTTCCGTTCCGGCAACGGAAAGGGAGTCAAACGCCGCAACCGCCTCAGCCGCGGTATGAGTCCGATCCGTCTTCTCCGGATAGACCGTCTCGAAGGCCTTGGTCAGCTTTTCCAGTTTGTCCGCTTTCGCGGCGAGGATATCTTCACGCATAGTGTCTTTCGGTTTCGGACGGTTATATGCCTCCACTCTAGCGGGTTTCCGCCCCGAAGACAAGCGGGAAATGACCCCATAATAACGATGTGGAAAAAATAAACCGAGAGTCTTTATAAAAAACAATCCCCTGTGGCCGTTTGGGCGCAGGGGATTCGTGATAGGCGACGATTCAATTCGTAAGCAGTCTCGTATCCGTTACCCGGTATGAGGAATAACCGGTCTTTGCAACGGTTCTCTCGGTCGTTATCATCGCCATAGCGACGGCAACGATAAGAGAAATCCCACCGTATCGGACCATCAGGGCGGAATCGATCAGATTCGACGGGAAAAAGAAACTCAGTACGAACACGCCGATCGCCAAAGCCGTACAGGCCAGGACCAGCGCCTTTATCGATCTGACCGGGAACGGCGACCGTTCGGACCGCGTCCAGGAAAGGCAGAAGAACAACAATGCGTTCACCGACACCGAACATCCGGTAATGAGCACGAAGCTCACAGGTGACAGGGACGTCCAGAAGAGCCAGGCTGTAAACGAAAGGAACACTGTGGCGAACATACCGAAAAACAGGTCTTTTCTCATGATGTGATGTGTTTGATTGGAAAGATACGTAAAGTGGAATCGGCCATTATGATAACCGAAGAGTCGGAATCCGTCAATATGACGAAAAATCGGCATAGAAAATCTCTTCTTCATCGGGAGCGGTCACGAAAAAGACTCCCTCAAAGGAGCCTTTTTCATCGACCAAGGAGATTTCCTACGCCACCGAAGTAATCACGCACGAAAGTTTGCCGGCCGGAACCTCGATCTCGACGTGCTCATCCTTGGAACGGCCCATGAGCGCACGGCCGAACGGCGAATCGCTCGAGATAAGCCCCTGCGCCGGATTCACCTCGTTCGTGCCGACGATGGTGAAGCGCATCTCTTTCCCCTTGCAGTCGAGCACGACCGAGGAACCGATCTGCACCGAAGAGGAACCGGAGGTCTTCTCGACCACGGTCGCCTCTTTCAGGGTCGCCTCAAGCTCCATGATGCGGGTCTCGTTCTCGTTCTGCTGGTGCTTCGCCTCACTGTATTCGGCGTTCTCGGACAGGTCTCCCTGTTCCTTCGCCTCCTTAATCGCACCGGCAATTTCCTGTCGGAGGCGGATCTTCCGATCTTCGAGCTCCTCCTGCAGTTTCTTCATTCCCTCGTGGGTAAGTATCTTGGCCATGGTTTCTGTCTCATGTGTTATCTTCCTCCGATCCGCTTCCGGAAATCGGCGTCCTCCGGACCGGACGGCCCGCAGACAAAAAAGTGCTTCCCATGGTATCACGGATGAAATGAATGTCAAGACACCCGTAAAACGGCTTCAAAAAGGGAATAATTCGAATCATTGTCCGGTCGTTCCGCCTGTGCCGAGTCGTTCCCGGAAATACCAGTCATAAATGTCCTTGGCAACCGGAACCGTATTGTAGTCCTCATTCCCCTCCTGCGCCTCGACGAGGACGATGACCGCAATCTTGGGGTCATCGTACGGCGCAAAGGAAACGAACCAGCCATCGGTCTTGTTCCCCGTACCGAACTGAGCCGTTCCTGTCTTGCCCGCCACCGGAAGCGGTAATGTTTTAAGCGACTGGGCTGTCCCGTCGGTCACGGTCTCGCGCATGCCTTCGCGGACGATCTTCAGGATATCCGGACTCACGAACCCGCTCCGGATCACCTGTGACGGATTCGATACGGTCTTTCCGTCGGCTCCGCGAACCTGCGAAACGACATGGGGTACATAGAGTGTCCCGCCGTTCGCGATCGCGGCGACCGAGTTCACGATCTGCAGAGGCGTCGCCGCGGTGAATCCCTGGCCGATCGCCGTATGATAGTCGTCGCCGATATACCACGGCTCGCCCATCATTTTTTTCTTCCAGGCCGCATCGGCCAACAGCCCACCCGCCTCACCCGGCAAATCGATACCCGTCGCTGCTCCATACCCGAAGCGCGAGGCGTAATCCTTCATCCGGTCGATTCCAAGGCCCGCGATGCCACCGTATCCGCCGCCGACGGTATAAAAATATACGTCGCTCGAGACCGCGATCGCCCGGCGCACATCCGTAAACCCGTTCACCCGCCAGTCACCGAACGTAAAATTTCCAACCGAGATACTCCCCTTCGATTCGATTTGCGTATGCTCATCGATCACATGCTCGGACAATGCCGCAGCTGCCATGACCGGCTTGAAGGTCGATCCCGGCGCATACGTCCCCGCAATCGCCCGATCAAACATCGGCTTTGACCCATCGTTTATCAGCGACTGATACGCGTCGTTCGAGATGCCCTCGGAAAAAAGATTATTGTCGAAACCCGGAATCGAGACGAGCGCCAATACGGAACCGTCGCGCGGATCGAGCGCCACCACCGCGCCACGCGACAGCCCCTTCGAATCAAGCATCGCCTGAAGCGAATCGTACGCCTTCTTCTGCAAATCCGCGTCGATACCCAGGAAGAGGTCGCTCCCCGGCGTCGCCGTGACCGACCCGAGGACCCGTTGCGGACGCCCCAGCGCGTCCACCTCGACCCGGTCGTACCCGCGCTCACCGCGAAGCACGGACTCGTAACTTTTCTCGATTCCCTGCTTTCCGATAATATCGGTCGGCAGATAGTCCGTCCCTGCCGCGAGCTCCGACTCGGTAATCTTTCCATCGTATCCAAGGAGATGAGAAAAAATGACGCTGTCCGAGTAGTCACGATATGCGGACTTGAACAGACTTACACCGGGAAATTCTTTCTGTCGGGCCAAAAAGGAGATCATCTCTTCCTGCGTCAGTTTCTCCTTCAGCAGTATCGGCAAGAGCAGGTCCGTTTTCTTTGTCGCAAAGGCGGCATCGACCGTCCCGGGATCGATATGGAAAACCGAGACGATAGCATCCCGGAAATTCGCGCGTCCGGCATCGTCTTTGGGAGCGTCCATCGGAACGATCACTGCACCTATGCTTGGAACATTGTCAACGAGCGGCTTCCCATAGCGGTCGTAAATGATGCCACGTGGTGCAGACTGGGGAATCTGTCGGACGCTGTTCCGTTTTGCCATGTCGCCATACTTTGCCCCCTGGAAAATACCCATGTACACGACGCGGCCGAACAATACCGAGAGCATCACGGCGGACACGATAAAATACCCCCTCGCCCATTTTCGGCGGAGTGGCCATTCGATCTTTGCCGCCTCACGCTCCGTAATGGTGAGCACGGCGTCATCGATCTCACTTCCTTTTCTTTTCGGCAGTTTTCCGAACATGCGTTTTTTAGTAAATCAGGACAGCCCCGGCGTCTCGAGATACGAACGCCATTCCTCGAACCGACGCACCGAGGCGGAGACAAGCGCAAATGAGACGATACCGACCACAAAGACCACCGAAGTATTCCCCCACGAGACATCCGCGAAGGTCCGACTGAAATTCCACGAACCAGCGGTAGTGAACAGAGTCGACACCGTGAGAAAAAGCGCCACACCGGCCCCGATGAGGAGCCCGGAAAAGATATGCGTCATAAGCCCATGTCCGACTACGAACCTCCGAGAGAAAAAACTCGTGGCATAGGCAAGCCCGACGGAAAAAGCGGCCAATAGTCCGATACGACCGAGGGTGGCGACATCGGCTACGAGTCCGATCACGACGATAGCCGGCAACGCCTTCACGAACCCGCGTGATAGAGAGAGTGCCACCGCGATCGAAAAAAGAACGGCCGGGAACAGTATTTCGGAGGGAGAAACCAGATTCAAGATAGAAGCCCCGAAGAGGGACACGAATACGACCGCCGACAGCTTCGAGAAAAATGACCCCATATGAGACGATTCATATTCATTGCGCCAACCCATTCCGAATAAGGAAGAGAAACCGGAGTTTCCCGAAGTCAACCGGGGAAAGAATACTCGCTTCACGAAACAAACGGTCCCCGGAATCGCGGACGGAACTTACCGTACCCAAAAGAAGACCGGACGGAACCGTTCCACCGACCCCGCTCGTCACCACCTGGTCCCCTTGGGCGAGCGGATTGGACTGCAGCACGTTCCCGTACGAGATACCCAATCCCCGGTCCCCACGGACGATTCCCTGCGATCCGTTTCCAAGCGTAATACCGCCCAGGGCACTCTCGGAATTGGTAACCAACGCCACCTTGGCGCTTGCCGGATACACTTCATCTACAACGCCGACCAAGACGCCTTCGCCCACGACCGCCGCCATCCCGACGGATACGCCCTGCATAGAACCCCGGCTAATCACCACGGAACCGCGACCACCTTCACCTCCGGAAGCGACAACCTCGGTTGCGAGCAGGTCGAACCGTTTACGAATCTCGAGGCCGACCGATTTCCGAAGCGATTCGTCCTCGTCCCGTACGAAGGCAAACCTGGCATTCTCGGCCTGAAGACGCATATTTTCCTCGGTCAACCGTTCATTCTCATATTTCAGGTCCCCTACGGAAGACAGGAACTCCATCGCATCCCGCAAACCGAATGACGCCCATGAGAACAGTTGCTCTGCGGGAAGGAAGACGGTATGGAACGTCCCGCGCGCAAATATCCCGACCGGGGACGGACTCCACGCGGCAAACCCGAGCAACACCATAAGTACGATGATGGCACGGAAGAGTTTCGAATGAGGAAGTCCTTTCGGATTCATAGGGAGTCGGAAAATCGGCACATCAGCGAAGCGCGCTGGAAGACCCGGATTCGATCAGCACATCCTGCAGGTGCTCCATGTCATCGAGCACCACGCCAGTCCCGCGGGCCACGGCCGTGAGAGGGTCTTCCATGAGCCGGACCGGGATACTCGTCTGGTTTGCGAACAGCTTGTCGATGCCACGGATAAGGCTGCCACCACCGGCCAAGATGATACCGCGACCCATGATATCGGCGATAAGCTCGGGTGGCGTCTCCTCGACGATGGTCTTGATGGTATTCGTGATGACACGGATCGAATGGGACAATGCCTCACGGACATGGTCGTCGGTCATGATGATTTCCTTCGGCAGTCCCGAGACGAGATCACGGCCCCGGACCGGTAAAGTCAGCTTCTCCCGCAAAGGATAAGCGCTTCCGATGGCGATTTTCGCCTCCTCGGCCGTCCGTTCGCCGACGAGCAGATTAAACTCGTCACGGCAGTACCGGACGATATCCTGGTTCATCTTGTCCCCCGCCACCCGAAGACTTCGTGAGATTACCACACCGCCAAGCGAGATGACCGCGATCTCGGTCGTCCCGCCGCCGATATCGACGATCATATTGCCGGCCGCTTCCGTCACCGGAAGCCGTGCACCGATTGCCGCCGCCATCGGCTCGTCGATCAGAAACGCCTGCCGGGCCCCCGCATTCTGCGCCGCCTCGACCACCGCGCGCTTTTCCACCTCGGTCACGCCCGATGGGATACCGATAAGCACGCGCGGTCGCCGCAGGAACATCATGTTCCCTTGGTGTACCTTGCTGATAAAATACCGGAGCATCTGTTGGGTCACCTCGAAATCGGAAACGACGCCGTTCACCAACGGCCGCGTCACCGTGATGTGCCCCGGGGTCTTGCCGACCATCCGCTTCGCATTCTTGCCGATGGCGAGGATCTGCCCCGTCCGTTTGTTCACCGCCACGACGGACGGTTCATTGATGACGATACCGCGACCACGGACAAACACGAGCGTATTCGCCGTGCCGAGATCTATGCCGATATCCTGGGAAAAACGGCCAAAAATGCTCTCGATGAATTTTTTCTTCAGATCGGCGAGGAATGATTCGAATGAAGGCATAGGGATACGTCGAAAACGGGACCAACAGGGTCGTTCCCTATTCTATCCCATATCGATGAAAAGTTCCAGCCAAGGCTGGTTGAAAACGAAAAACGTAGGCTTCTACGGGGTAAGTCGCTTCACGTCGCGGGGATACAGCACCGCTTCCTTGATACTCCCCAGGCCGAGCAGTTTTTGGACGATACGTTCCGAACCGAGTCCCCATCCGCCGTGCGGCGGGGCCCCATACCGGAATATGTCGATATAGTCTTTGAAGTCTTCCGGATTGAGACCAAACTGCCGAATATTATCCAAAAGCCTGTCCGCCTCATGTATACGCTGCCCGCCCGATGCGATCTCGACACCGCGGAACAGGAGATCGAACGTTTCCGTAAACGATGAATCGTCCGGGTTCGGCATACTGTAAAACGGACGGAGGTTCGTCGGATAATGCGTCAGGAATACGAAATCGGAACCGAAGGTCTTCTTCACGTATTCACAGATCATCCGTTCGCCTTCACTGTCGATGTCGTGATTTTCCAGTTCCTTCCCGTATTCGGCACGGAGGATTTCCTCCGCTTCCGACAGCCGTATCTGCGGGATCGCGACGTCGTCCGGGACCGATGCCCCGTACAAAGACAGTTCCGTAGCGCACGCCTTGCCGATATTCCGAAAGATATGCTTCATGGTCCGCTCAAGTTCCGCCATAATATCTTCCACTCCGTCGATGAATCCCATTTCCGCATCGAGCCCGGTGTATTCGTTCACGTGCCGGGTCGTAAAATGCGGCTCGGCGCGAAAGACCGTCCCTACCTCGAACACGCGCTCAAAGGCGCTCATCGCGGCCTGCTTGTAGAACTGCGGACTCTGCGCAAGGAACGCGTCACGATCGAAATACCTTATTTTGAAAAAATTCGCCCCACCCTCGGTCGCGGCACCGAGAATCTTCGGGGTCTTGATCTCGACGAAGCCACCGGCGCGCATCACTTCGTCATACGAACGGAGCAACTCGGAATAAATCGCGAAGACGGCGCGTACCTTCACGTTTCGAAGCGAGAGCGTCCGATGATTGAGCAGGGTGTCCAGGTTCACGTCGAGTTCCGGTTGTGAGACGTCGATCGGTAACTCGACTGACGGTTTCCCGAGCACCCGAAGCGTTTTCGCCTCGATCTCGATGCCACCTGTCGCCAGTTCCGAATTCCGCATCCGCTCCGGACGTTCCTTGACGAGCCCGACGATCTCGACCGAATACTCGTTCCGGACATCCGCCACCGATACGATCGCGTCCGAGCCTGGTAAGACGACCAATTGAACCTTGCCACTCCGATCGCGCACATCGAGAAAAACCAGCTTCCCGTGGTCGCGACGGACATCTACCCAGCCACGTATCAAAATATCTTCCCCGACGTGTGCCGGCGCCTCTGTTATCGGTATCCGCTCCATATCGTTTTTCCCATTATTCATTCTCCCGTTTCAAAGCCTGTTCCTTGAAGACCTCGTTGACGGCGTACGCAAGCTCGCTCGGTGTGATCCTCGTCTTGAGGAACGACCGTGCCACCGCCGATCCGTCCGCGATGTCCGCAAGCTGTTCATCCTCGAGCGAAGCCGACAGCAAGATAATCGGGATGCGTTTTCCAAGCTCCGTCTGCCTGAGCCGCAACACGATCTCGTGCCCGCCCACGCCCGGCATCATGATATCGGTAATCAGCATATCGAACCCTCCGGCGAGCGCCGCCTCAAGCCCTGAGGCTCCCTCGTTCCGGACGGTCACGTCGTATCCCTCGTCGCGGAGACGCTTCCCGAACATCTCGATGAAGACCGCCTCGTCCTCCAAAAACAGGATCTTCTTTTTTACACCCCCCGCCTTGCCGTCTCCCGAAGCTTCGGCCCGTTCCCGGGAACCGTTCCGCTCCTGCTCTGAGAACTGCCGCAGGAACCGCTGTATTTCCTCCACGACCTCGGTCGGCGTGAAATCGGTCTTCGAGATGAATCCATTCGCCCCGAGCTTCAGGCACTCGTCACGGTCCTCTGCGCTACTCAGGTTGCTGAACACGACGATCTTCAGGTTCTTATCGTATTCGTCGTTGGTCCGCAGTTCCTTCAGGACTTCCTTGCCGCTCATCTCCGGAATGACTAGATCGAGCAGGATAAGGTCATACGAATCTTCCTTCACGGCGCGAAGCACGGCTTTTCCGGTGCCGACGTTCAGGGCGTCCAAACCGGACGTATCGAACTTTTTCTTATAGATCTCGGCGATGAACTGATCATCCTCAACAAACAGTATTTTCGGCATATCGGTACGGTTAGTGGGGTACCTACGGACAGTCTACCCGAAATCAAGCCCGAAATCAAGCGGGATGACTGGAGGGGAATGGAAAAAGGTGATTTATTTCTCCATCGGATCCTTTCGGATGAGTCCGAGTATCGTCGATACCGCCTCTTCGGCCGATTTCGCCGGAACCGCTTTCATGCGTTCGCGCGCGTCGAAATACCGACCGGCCATCTCGTCCGCCCATCCTCCCGTTCCCGTCACGACGACGACCGGTATACCGAGCTGATACGCGACCAGCATCTCATTCATCGTTCCCGAACCGCCTGAAATCGCGATAACCCCGTCACAACTATTGACCAAGACGAACTCCCGTCCACCGCCCCGTTCAAGTCCGCTCGAAATGATCACGTCGGTCGTCCCTTCCTTGTCCCAGATATCCTTGCCGGTCCCATACGTTACGCCGACCGTTAGACCGCCCGAATGTTTCGCGCCGCGCGCCGCGGCCGTCGAAAGCGAGTCATAATCCTTCTCTGCCCCATAGACGAGGATATTCCCCGATTCGGCCACCAGCCGGCCGACCGCTTCCGCGATCGCCTCGACTTCCTTGCCATATTTGAGATCTGCCACCGATCCCATGACGCCTATCTGAAATTTTCGATTCATAATCGTTATGCTTTCGCATCAATCTGATCGTGGTTTGACTGCTCTCTACACAATATAAATCCTTCGGCGCCGGATGTATTCCGTTCGCGAGCGAACAAAATAAAACTGTTCTCCTCGGAAGCAATCTCCCGATCACCGTCTCGGCCGATATGTTGTCCGGCTATGATTTTTTCGAAATCTTTGAACGGATAATCCAAAACGAAACGGTCCGACTCGGTCCGATAGAGGAAATATGCTTCCAAACGGATTTGCTTCCGTCTCTCTTCCACATGCGTGATATGCCCCCTTGCGCCAAGAAAGCCGAGGATTCCGTCCTCGGCAACTCGCACAGACCGTTCATCCCCCATATATCCGCATTCGATACATATACCGATAGATCCACGTGCATTCATATAGTAATCCGCTCCTCCAGGCTGGATTCGGTCAAAGCCGGAAATAACGATATCGGTGGGGAGGTGATGCACTATCGATTCGGCATTTTCCTCACAAATCACGAAAGGCACGCTTTCCGGCGTAAAACTCGCATGCACGTCGAGCAAGGCGCTTGACTGATCAAGATACGTCATCAAGTATCGGGATCGGCGGTATTCATAACTTCCTCGTTCCTCCAAGGAGAGGTCGGCATCCTCACGAAACATCCGGTTGAGATCATATCCTGTATGTCGCTCGTTGCGATCAATTGCAGACAGATTTCCATATCCGAACAACACGCGTCCCCGATCAATAGAAAGGGTGGGCAGGATATGTTTCAGCGCCGATATGCCGCACGTTTCGTTCCCATGGACACCGACAAGCACCATACTCGTCGGACCTGGGAGTGCTCCCTCGATGACGACAACTTCTTCTCCCATAAAACGAAATCGGAATGATACGACGATACACATTTGCGGATACTTTTCTTCCTCCGGAATACCCGCCTATTCCTCGATGAGTCGCGGCTTCGCACTCCCCGCGAGGGCCTTCGGATTGACGAGTGGCAACTCGATCATGAATCGCGAACCTTTTCCGACACCGTCGGACTCCGCCCACATACGACCACCGTGTGCCTCGACGAAACTTTTCCCAACATAGAGCCCGAGACCGGTCCCGGTGACATAGACTTTGGACGTTTCCTTCGTCCGGACGAACTTCCCGAAGAGCGTCCTGCCGTCCTCCTCGCTGAATCCGATCCCGGTGTCCGCCACGATGATACGGACGGCGTCGTTGTTTCCGACGGACTCGACGGAGACGACCACCGACCCTTTCTCGGTATACTTGAGTGCGTTGTCGATCAGGTTCGAGACGGCCTCGCGAATCTTCGCCGCGTCGAGCATGAATTCCGGCAGAGTCTTCGAGGGCAAACGGAGCGAGAGTGCGATCCCCTTCTCGTGCGCGAGTGGCATGAACATGTCCGCCTTGTCGGCGACCAGCGTCTCCACCCGCGTCGGCTCGTACGAGTATTGTATGCGGCCCGCGTCGATCCGCGACACGTTCAAAAGGTCCTCCACGAGCTGGATCAGGTTCCGGTTCACGACGTTCAGCTTCTCAAGCACATCGGTAATCTCGACCGGGATCGCCCCGTACGATCCCTCGAGCAGGAGCGACAGGTATCCTTTGATGGCCGTCAGCGGGGTCCGCAATTGGTGCGACGCGATGGAGATGAACTCCGTCTTCGTATTGTCGAGCTCCTTCAACCGCTGGTTCGCCACCGCCAGCGAGTCGGAAATCCGCTGAAGCTCCTCCTTCCGTTTGACCTCCTTCTTCACGGACGCGATCAGTATCCATCCGAAAATAACGGAAAGTATCAGCGTGATCCCCGTCAGTATCTTATTGGTATTGTTCTGGATGAAGAAAAACTGCGAACCGATAAGAATGACAAGTGCCACAACCAAGGCCTGCGCACCAAGCAGTTTTATATTGAAGGCTCTATATTTCACAATGAGATAAACGAGAAATCCTATAAACAAAGGCATTCCGAAATACCCATACTGGGAAACGACCCAGTCCGATGTAAAGCTTCCAATGATATTACCTGACGCGAAAGTCAGTAGAAACAGAACTATTCCGACTGTAAACAACATCGTCTTACTTTTTATAGCTTTCTCTTGAGCTATCCTGTAATTCCTAATAGATATTATGATTATCCAAACTGAATAAAATATCTCTAATGCATACGAAAAATACAATGCAACCGGACCCTCGATTGCAGTACAATCTGCCATATTAACGCCAGTCAGATTATATTTTGTAGGCAATAAAATGACTAAAGGGATAAGCGGAAAAATGATTGCCAACTTTTTCCTGAAGGTTATGTCGTTCTGATTAAAGAATACGTAAGTCAAATAAAGGCTTGCCACATAAATCAAAACCTCGACCCCTATAGTGAAGGACCACCAGAGCATCACTGTCGCACCATCATTCGTAGCGAAAAGTACCAGACTGAATACCCCCCACACGAAATAAGAAGCCGCCATAAAAAGCAATATTTTCGAAGAAAGAGACCTTTCATCCCTAATAAACACGAAAATACCGAAGAATAATCCGATCGCCATTCCTGGAATAAGCGCATAATAGAGAATCTGCGGAATATTGGCAGAGAATATAAAATAACTAGGAGCATCCCATGGACAAAAAATCGATTCCATATGATTTATTTTTATGACTTACACGCTCATCTATGAAACAGTTTCTTTAAACATGTAAGCCATGGTTTTTTCGCATCATTTTGTTTCTTGATTTTTTCTTCCAAAAAAAGCTGGAAATAACCCTTGTATCTTTTCTGCAACTCAGGCAGTTTCCAATCCTCATCGGTAATCACACTTCGACAATTCTTTGTACCACACGTACAATTCATTTCGAACCGATCAAATCCATCATTCTTACAGAGAACCATCGCGTAATCAAACGTCAATTCTTCTCCGATTGCTATATCGCGCATCGTGACAAGAGAAAGCTGGCCTCTTTGTCCAAGATTCGGATCGCAACTATGATTAAACATCTGATTATCCTCAGCCTCTTCATCCCTTTTGACACCGATAAACAAATGTTCCTCGACCTGATATGAGAGATATTCAAGATGCTGCGGTAGTTTTTTACATTCTTCCCATGTCATTACATATCCACCCGATACCGCAACGATAGTCCCTTTCTTTATATCTTCTTTGGCAAAAACTCCATTCCCATAGTTGTTCGTCTCCCTTACAACCGCCTTATCCGATACCCATGAAAAAGTTCTCTTCGGTTCTTTTAAATTCGCTTTATCCATAAAGGTAGGATTTAATCTTTTTCAAAAAACTTTGCAATCTCTCTTTTTTCTCTATTCTTCCAGGCACCCTTGTGATACACATATCCCACTATAAGAGGCAATACCGACGTCGCCTCGGCATACACCATCTGTTCATAGGCCGTGTTCACTTTCCCCCAAGAAGCAGCTTCCTTCAATGTTGAACTGGAACAGGCGCCATCCCTGACATCGGCCACCGTGATCTGAACCGCGTACTTATGCAGAGGCACCTCCTTACCGAGCATTTCGGCACAGACGACCGTATCCTGAAGAAAGTTTTTCGGGGTTCCACCGCCGACAATGAAAATCCCGGTATCTCCGGCCTGCATTTTTATTTCGGTCAATTCCCTGAAATCCTTTACGGAATCTATAGAAACGTGGTTATCAGGATTCTTGACCTGATGCATTACCAGTCCGAAACCGGCACTGCTGTCGGAAAAAGCCGGACAGAAAATCGGAACATTGTTCTCGTACGCGGCCTGGACAAGCGAGTCCTTCTTTACCGAATTCTTTACCAGATATTTACCCATCTCCCAGATGAATTCCCGAGATGAATACGGTTTTCTCTCAAGACCGTCGGCGATTTCCTGTATCGCGTTATCGCACTTCTGCAATTCCTTCTCATCGATATAGGTATCGTAAATCCGATCGATATAGAGACTCCGAAGAATGTTGTCATCAACGGATTGACCACCTTGATAGTGCTTGGCTCCCAATGCCTCGAAGAAGTCCATATCGACGATACTGGCCCCGGTCGCAACAATGGCGTCCACCATGTTGTTCTTGACCATGTCCACGTATATCTGCATGCATCCGGCAGCGCTCGTACTACCGGCCAACGCCAGAACGACCGTACAATCTTCATCCTTCAACATCGCATCATACAAATCGGCCGCGCGCGCCAAATCGCGCGATGTGAACGACATTTTCCGCATCGCGTCGACGATTTCCGTGGGGTCTATCTTCTTGATATCGATATGCTCGACGACCTCTTTCAACAGTTCTTCCCTTTTCATAACCGTATGTTCCAAAAAATTAACAGATATTATGAGTCGGATATCTGGTACCTCTTTTCACGAAGTGTTCCTCTATCTCCCCTATCCCGAAAATTTCCGTGAAATACCCCTTTATGGATTCGCAGTCCATCCCGTTCTTACACGTATAAACGTCAATGCTGACAAATTTTCTTTTCGGAAAGGTATGCACGCTGATATGGCTCTCCGTGATCACGACGACTCCACTCCATCCTCCCGGATCATTGATGGCGTTATCCTCGGCCCTAAAAACATACGGCTCACTCAACCGGCTCATTCCGAGCCTTTCGGGCAACTCGATCAATGACCGAAAAACGAGACTCTCATCATTCAGTCTCTCAGCATCACAGCCATAGCAATCAAGCATCAGATGCTCACCAAAATTCATCATTTCCATACACTTCCTAGATTTATTCACCGAATCCATAGGATGACTCTTGAATTATAGCAGACAATACATGACTATGAAAATATGAAAGGGCCCAGATTACGAAGAATCTAGAGCCCTTTTCCAAAGAACATAACGAAGGCGTCACTTCAGCCCCAGGATATAAACCCCTATCACCATCAGGACGATAGTGAAGAATTTGCCCCTGAATCCGGCCAACTGTCCCCTGAACATCGACACGTTATCCTGCGATCCGCCAAATAACTTGCAACATCCGAGAGCAATCAGACTAAACAAAAGAACAAAGGCTGGCTGGGTTGTTTCGATTGTCGCGACGAACGAGACGCTCGGACCGATACTGATTGCATACTGCGAAGCGACTGCCGCGAACAGGTTTGTACCTTCAATCAACAGTAGCCTCAACCAATCAGACGGAGACAGTCTGAATGCCTTTCCCTTCCAAAGAAACGCTCTTGTACTAAAAAAGACGCCTCCTAAAAAAACACCGAAAGAAAAGCAGACGAACCCGTTCCTAAAGCCTACTAAACGATAGACTTCCCCCTCCAACACCATGCTCAACGATACCGTAACTACCGCGATTGCCATCGGTACGATGATATGCTTCAGGTTATTTTCTAAGACGCTATTCCTGAGGCCTAACCGTATCGAAACAACTACAATGATGAGTATCGCGACATACTGGATAGGAGCCAAGGCCTCCTTCAAAAGTACTGTGGCGAACAACGGGACCGTCAAACCAGAAACGTTCAGCAGAACTGCTACCAACGTCGCATCACCGGAAACAAAAAGGGACCGGAAACAATAAAATGTACAAATCGTAAACAATATGCCTCCAGATATCGCCAGTCCAAACGTTTCCAAACCGATTTGTGGCACACCGAAGTAAAAAATGGAAACTATAGGCATAATCCCAAGCATCCCTATCACTCCAGCAGCTTCCGCTTCATCGGCAAAAAATATTTTGCCAAAGATACGATCCGCTAAAATCACCAACGCCCACAATGCGGGCGCGATGAATGCAACCAGCATCCAATTTTGCACCAGCATCGGGCACCCCCCTTTATTTGATTTTTAAAATTTACCAACCCTCAACAATACACCTAAAATGTTCTTTTGTCAAGAGTTCTTTACAATATGGAAAATCGTCTCTGAAACCCCTTGGGTAAAGGAAAATCACTCCTGAGGCGCCACGGGTACCGCTCCCTCCGGCGATGCGTCGCTCTTGTCCGTCGTCTCGGCCGCCGGAGTGGCCTCGCATGTCGGATCAGTGGACGGATCACACGCTACGTTTTCCTCTTCCGGTACCGGAGGATGATCAAGGACGTACTGTTGCGGATTATTGCACTCGTCCCCGTTTTTTGTCGCCTGCGCATCGCAGAAGGATACTTCGCAGTCCGCCTCGTTCTCGTCACAAACGAACGGCTGGCAGCTCTCATCACCGGATTCGCATGGCGGAATCATAAACGCTTTCCGCCTCGAGATCTTGTAGTACGACGTATCCGCGACCGCGTCGCCGGCACATTCCTCACTGGCCGGATCACAATGATGGACAAAACACTTCTCGGTCGCCGGATCACAATCGGTCTGCGCCTCGACGATATAATCCCGTCGCACCACGATCCGGTAATAGGTGAACGCCATCGCGGCGGCGATAGAAAGGAAGAGGACCAAAAAAAGCGCTTTTGATTTCTTATCCATACGGTTACGTTAGTATTCGTTCCTGAGTCTGGTTACGGTGCGTCGGTATATCGGATCGGCAAACCCGGGTACTTACAAAAAAACCATCCCTTTCGGAATGGCAAAATCATAATCGGTCATGTTCTCCCCCTCAAGAGGGGAAATATCTACGCTCTCGGAAGCATCAAGCGCCAAGATATCGGATACCCTCCGGCTTTCCGACCGTATCCTTCCCAAAAACGACCGCGTCTCGGAAAACAAAACGTCACCAGGAGACTTCCGACCGAAGCCCCTTGTCATTCGTATCCCGAGTTTTTCCGTTTCGTGTTTTTCCGGAAGCCCCTCTCGCATACCGGGGAAAAACGAGGATTCCCTGTTCATTTCGGTTCGGAAAAATGTGACGACCCCGCCGTCCATATCCCCACGATAGCAGATTTTCCAAAAAACAACAAACGGATACCGAGTTATACCGTTCATTATGCTCTCTCATTTCTTCTCCCGGTGGGTCGAGAAGTTGAACGGGAAATAGACCGGGCAGAAACGGATGGTCCCAGACGCAAGCATGACGAGACCAAGGATCCCCCACAGCGATTCGTAGTAGATGGCGACTGACAAAATCATGACCCCGAGCAGGATCCGGACAATCCGGTCGAATCCCCCGACGTTCTTTTCAAACATAGGACGGTATTTATCGGATACGGAAGAGGAAAATTCCCTCTTACCATACTTATTCTATCACATCATGATGGTTCAACGAAACGGAAGCGAACACTTCGGACACCCGCTTCGCCGCGACGTCCCATGTGAACGTTTTTGCCCGGGCGATACCGCGCGCACGAAGCGTCTGCCGAAGTTTCCGATCGAGGAGTACCGATTCGAGCGCACGAAAGAGCTCGTCCGGTCGATGCGGGTCGATCAGGATGCCGGCATCGCCGACCACTTCGGGAAGCGAGGATGAGTTCGATGCGATGACCGGTGTCCCACACGAGAGCGCCTCGAGCGCCGGGAATCCGAACCCCTCGTAGACCGACGGGTAGACGAACGCGCTTGCCAGGTTATAGAACGCCGGCTTGTCATCGTCCTCGACAAAACCCGGCAGGATGATATTACCTCGAAACGGCGAATGGTCCACCGCCCGCAGGAGTTCCCGCTCCTTCCAGCCGGACACACCGGCCAACACAAGCGCCGTCTTCGAAAGCTCCGGGTGGCGCGCCTTGCGGAGCGCATTGTAGGCGCGGACGATGGCCACGATATTCTTCCTCGGCTCAAACGCGCCAAGATACAAAATGAACGAATATGGCAGGCCGTATTTTTCCTTCACCGCGAGCATATTCGGGTCGTTCCGATCATATTCGCGAAATCGCGGATCGACACCGCTTCGCACCACCTCGATCCGATGTTCCACGATGCCGTACCGGTGCATGAGATCGTCCCGGGTCGAGTTCGATACCGCGAAAATCCGATGCGCGCGTTGGAACAACCCCTTCGGGTCGACAAAGAAGTGCCACAGCCGTTGCTTCCGGGAAAATGTCTCGGGGCAGACCTCGAAAGACAAATCATGCGCGGTCACGAACAACTTCGTGCGCCCGGACACCGCGCAGAAGTTGATGTTCGGCATGAAAAAAATATCCGTCCCACCAAGCAGACGGTCGAGCTTTGGATAGCGGAAGTACCAGAGTGAAAGGTTGAGTAGTTTGTTCGGGATCAGGAACCGCCGAACGGAAACATTCGGATATCCTTCGGCAAAGGACAGGTCTATCTTCTCGTCGCGCCACTCGTTCAAAAACAGCACGTATTCGTTCGCCTGGTCGACACGAAACAGCACCGAGAGCAACCCGATCGCATATTCCTCCACCCCGCTTCGCCGGCCGCTTGCCAGACACCGCAAATCGATTCCGATTCTCATACGTCGCTCACGGCACCCCTCCGGAACCGTCGTCTTATCGATTATTCCTTAGTATCTATCTCAAATCTCAACGCCTATATAAGGCAAAAAATCCGCTTGCCGGCTGAAATCCGAAAATTTCGGCTACAAACCATTCAAAACTCGTCAGGTTACGACAGTAGCCTTCTCTCCTTTTTCATGG
>JBAXFX010000008.1:0-29438 GCA_037139695.1 Candidatus Moraniibacteriota bacterium
CAAAAAAGAGAGGGCAAGGGGGATTTGTGACTATGAGCGGGGCATTTTTTACAAAAAATAAAACATCGATTCTGTGCTTATCTTAGCGCCAAAGAGGGATTCTCAGCCGCCTCATCGGGAACTAGTGCCCGATTTTCAAAGTATGAAAAAAGCGTAAGGATAATTTTCCTTACGCTCGAACCGTCAAAAAACGAGCCGGTCACGGGATCTCCAACCGCTCCGTCACCTCTTCCGGATAGGCCAGACGGACACTGGAATATCCCGATCCCCAGAATGGATCGCACGGCCCGATGACCAGGGCCGCATCGCCGCCATTTCCCCTGAAATCGCACATCAGTTCGAACAGTTCGTCGAGCTCACGATCCATAGCCTCGTTCCGGATGACGATACCGAATTCCTCGATAAACGTCTCGACATCGACCAATGTATACCCGGGGAGCAAGAAGCGCTTCTTCCCGCGAAACTTCCGATCCGGCACGCCGAGATGGAGTATGAATCCCCATACCCTGAGGGTATACTGTTTCGTCTTCCTGACATACGTGAGTTTCCCGTGCAGTTCACCTTTCATCTCCGACTCCTTTTTCTGATTTTAATAAAATTATTCCATCTTCAGAAGTACGTCCATGACATACCGCTGAAGATGGGGCCGACATAGCGTACGTCGGCCGGGTAAACGAAAACTATTCTTCTTGCAGGTCATCGGGAACCGGTGGCGGAGTATTCTCGGCGACGACGAGGTCGTTGAGCTCGATAATCTTCCGTGTCACTTCCTCCCATGTGCCCTCGAAACCGAGAAAAGATTCGAGACGCTTTTCATCTACGACATCTCCGCAGAAGGTTGCTATACGAGCAGTACCCCCTTTACTGAAAGATGCGTACATAAAGCCCTCTTCGTCTGAATTCCCGAGCGGATCGACATCCATATGGATTTCAAGCAGATCACCTTTCCTTGTCATCGCGCCTTGACCGTTTTGGTGCAAGGTAAGCGACCCGCGACAAATGGAGATGCGCCCAAGCAACTTTTCCCATTGTTCCACAACTTGCGCCGTGGTTTCATAGGAAAGCACTCGTCTGCTCTCCAAGGCGTCGATAATCGACTGCGAAGGCTCCGGTAATGGCGTAATGCCGTCCATAATGTCACCAATAGTACCCATGATATTTTCTCCTCTTATTTTATTGTGAAATGAACTGTTTCCATCTTCAGAAGCACGTCCGTGACATGCCGCTGAAGATGGGGCCGACAAGAATTATTCAGGTCGGCAATCCGTAAAGGTTTTTTCGAGGACCCTCAACTCGTCGATCTCCTTCGGGAAGATCTCCTTCGTTTCCTCTTGCGAGGTTCTGTTGCCAACGGGAGAAGTGGTCCCGTCCGGTTACTTGCCCCTATCATAGAAGTACAGGTACAATCCTCCGACTATGATACCGAACACTGGATAACCGACCAGACTCCCAACCACAACCGAGGCTGTAACACCGAGGCCTTGGGAGAGACACAGGTCCGTCACCGCTGAACCGAGAATCAGTACCATCACCAGAACGACGACCAGACTTCCGACGAATTTCACTGTTTTCATTTTTATCTCCTTTTTCAAATTGTTAAATATTATTATCCATCTTCAGGAGCGCGTCCGTGACATGCCTCTGAAGATGGAGCCGACGACACATTATGTGAAGTCGGCTCAAATTTTAACCGATAACAGGGACCGCGTAGTTCACACTACGGTCTACGATGTGTCAGTGGGCGCACTTTACAGACCCTATGGCCTGAAATGCGTCTTAACATACCGTCTTGCTCCGTTATCTGGTGTCAGTATCCGGCTGGTGTGCAAAAAATGTTGCGATCATTCTTTGCACGAAATCCTGTGCCGATACCCTGTGATGGGAGAACTCGATCTCCGTATTCGTAAAGGGGCTTCTGGAAGACGTCTAGTGCGGACGCTTCACCGGTCGAGAGGCATGAACGAAAATTCATATCCCTAACGACACCTCCTGCTTACGAACCATCACACCCTCTAGCAACGAGGGATTACTGAAAAAAACATCTGTTTCGTCCTTTTGGACTCACAGCCGGAATACACATTCCGAGACAAATGCGAAGTTTTTATCTAGGATAACTTCGCGAACCTTTCAAAGAACACGCGATACGTCATTGGGCCACAATCCTGCGTATCGCCTCCGCCCACACTTCCGGCCGCTCCTTCAGCACGCCTCCGGGATATCCACCGATGGCACGGCTTAACTCACCCTCCCCCACATACTTCAAGCACTCTTCTCCGTCATACTTAGCCTCCTGAACGGAAACGATGCCCTCACTTATGAGCGGAAGAAGAAGCATCATGCCATCCACCGAACTCACGTTGTCCCTATAACTCCCGGCGTGACTGTGGATATCGGAAATGAGGCAACTCTTCTTCCCGAGCTCATGAGCCCTGAGCATGATGGCACCGCCGTACGGGAACTGTGCGGGAGAAAGGTTTCTAAGCCTTTCCCGGTAGGCTTCACAACTGCCATACTTGTCTCCATTCGCCTCACATGACCGTATCAATTCCTCTACGGCAGCTCTGCTTGTCCCATCCGTCGCCATACCGATAGCGCCTGCGAGTTTCGATTCTGCCCTTTCAAAATCGTAGTTGTAGTATTCCTCCAAAACTTTCAGATAGGTCTCATCCTTCTTCAGTTTCGCGCAATACTGACCATACGCATCGCCAAGCATCTTACCAGTGACATGATTCTCATCCGGAAAAAACAAATCCGTGATGATGGCGTCGGCAGAAGCGAGCATACCGATAGCTTCACTTGCGCGGCTGACAAAAGTGAACTGGTGCTCAGGAAATCCTTCAGCGGCTTTCTTGGCTGCCACTACATTAGCAGCTGAATCGTCAACGATAATAACCTTCATGTGTATATCTCCTGTTTGAATTGTAAAATGAACTGTTTCCATCTTCAGAAGCACGTCTCTGACATACCGCTGAAGATGGAGCCGACAGGAATTATTCAAGTCGGCTCAATTTCTATCGATAAACGGGACCATGACTCTCATCATGCATCGTCGCGAGAATAGCAATGTTGCCATCCATTTTCACACCTATTCGGCGTGGCGAGGGCGATTGCTCCGTTATCGATGTCGGCACTTGGCTGGTGCAAGAAAAAATGTCGCGAACACTTTTTCCTACGAAATCCTACGCCTCATACCCCGGGATAGCCGTTTGCCACTTTGTAGCATCCACATGAATCATGTGAATTCCGCCACCTGCAAACGATCAGTCCGTCCCTATTAACCCCGCAACCAGGGGTGCCAGATTCGCATCCGGCGTCGAAACCGTATCCCGTGATATGACCTCGATACCGGAGCCGACAAGAATTATTCAAGTCGGCTCAATTTCTAACCGATAACAGGGACCGCATAGTTCACGCTACGGTCTGCAACACATAAGGCACGCAATCATCAGACTACATAGTCTGCGGTGCGTTTCCACTGTGTCACGTTTGCTCTGTTATCGGTGTTAGTATTCGGCTGGCATGCATATAAAGCAATGTTATAAACATCCCTTTATATGAAATAAATCCTACACCGAGATACCCTATGATGGGAGAAGTCAATCTCCATATCCGTAGCGGGGCTTGCTATGTGGAGTCGCCTAGCGTGGACGCTCCACCGTTCGTCGAAACATGAACAAAAATTCATATCTCAAACGACCACCTCCTACCTACGAACCATCACCCCCTCTAGCAACGAGGACTGTTCTTCTTGCTTCGTTTCCCCTTTCGACTCAAATCAACATACCCCGCAGCAGAGCTGTCCCCTCACTACGCTCCGCTTCGTATCGGCGGGGTATGCAGGAGCTTCGCTCTAACTCATCTTGGAAAACCAACGGTTTTCCAAACCATTCCTTAGCGGTGTCCTCGGGGCAGAGCCCCGAGGTATTTCTCGAATAAAGAGAGAAAGGGTCTTCTGTTCCTAGCGGGTGAAGCGTCCCCGCCATGGGTATCCGTCTTTATGAGTCGCACCATTGCGACCGACGGTTTGCCCATAGAATCCATAATGGATTCTCCTCTGACTATCAAATTATCGCGCCACGCCGATGTGACAGGTGCAAATGAGTGAGTCCTCATCGCGGCTCAAGAGTACGCGTGTACCATGAGCATGATAGCCTTCTGATTGCTACTGTTAACGTGCACCAGGTTTCCCTGTTCAAAATGCGAATACTCCGATTCACAATCTGAATGAGGAGGAGAAGATGCTGTATTCAGATATCTTCTCCGATTACGGGGAGCACTGCCGCTTATGCCCCTTATGCTCCTTCAACATCCGCGCCCATTCCTTCATGGACGGGGCCGTACGAAGACGGGCTTCGAACATCCGCTCCGCATGAGACGCGCGATGAGGGCTTCTCTTCGCCGCCTTCTTGCCACCGTTGGCCGAAATGGCGATCTGGCGAAGTGTCATCGGTATGGCGGGAAAAGTATTCATGTTTCTTGTCTCCGTTTATGTTTGGAAAATTTGCGTGTTCGATCCGCTTCGGCCGGATCTCTTTCGTTCTCCCCCACTCCGTCCAGGGGATTCTGTTGCCAACGGGAGAAGTGGTCCCGTCCGGTTACTTGCCATCCGGCCTCACGGACTCACCGTGGCGAGCGCGTCGTCGTACAGACGACGCATGGTGGAATGGCCACCGCACGCACACATGATGACCCGAGAGGAGGAAAAGCCGCACTCTTCGATGAGCCGCATTTTCCCAGAATACCCACAGTCGCACAGTACGAACGTGGCTTTCCCCGGATCGAGGCGATGCCGTTTCGCAAGCTCGATGGCTTTCTCTGCGCCGGTACTGCCGACGTAGAAATAGACCATATCGAGCTCGGGAAGAGCATCCACCAGCACGCCCCAGAGACCGCCGATCTGCCGCGAAACGCTATTGGCGCCTTCGACAAGCTCGGACTGGCTCTGTGGTCCCTGCTTGGCACCCCACGATTCACCGCCGGAATTCTGAAGCAGTAAGACCCTATTGCCTCCCTGTTCCTTCCATCCGTTGGATTCGCCGCCGACAAAACCGTTATACGAGACCAATGCGACAGTACTCATGTTTCCTCCGTATTTGAGGGTTGAAAAGAAAAATATTGAGATTAATGTGCTATGTTCAGGCCTCAGGATCCAGCAAGCAGTTTCCTGAGTTCGGCCTTGGACCGTTTCCGGTCGTAGCCATGTTTGCCACTCGGAGTCGAGTGGGCCCCGCCCTTGTGCCGAAGTATTTCTACAACCTCCATCGGAAGTCTCCACTTCGACGGTTTCTTGCTCTTCTTTATAGCCTTTGCCACGATTTCTCCCGTTTGTGGCGTCAAAAACGCCGATTACCTAAAATATTTCTACATTTTCAAAGTTCTTCCGGACCATGACATTCCATCGGGAACCATGCATAGAAAGCGGTCATTAGGAGTATGAATATGTTTGAATATTACCCATAGTCCGCTTATACACATGGTTCCACCAAGCGACCGACCCTTCCTTTGCCTCTATTGCCGTCTCTGGCAAAGGCGACGCATCGCCTCGTTACCCGATGTCGAATGTCTATCTTTTGAGGTACCGGCTGTCGGGTCTTTCAACTCGACTAAACAGCATAGCGCATGATTTCAATCTTGTCAAGTCTTTTCAACATTGTTGGAAGAAATATATTATTTATTCCTTTTTTAAAGCTAAATATCAATCTTTATTATGTCCACTACTATTATCGTGTTGCATCTTTCCGATAACAGAATCTTCACTAGTTCCTAAAAAATGTCCATACCACTTGACAGAATGGCTTTCAGGTGCTACTATACGGGGTAATGAAAATTGTTTTTTCACAATTAACCATTGGAGGAATCATGAACGACTGAATTCATCCGAAGGGATGAGCGCGCGTAACAAAACGCCGCTCATCACCCTGTAGGGAATATCAGCCGGGCAAGAAATCTTCAATTATCTTTCAAACACACTAAACGAGACTTCCATGGGCGACTAGTAAAATTAAAATCACGACACGAAATTTTTGGACACGAATAAATAATCGTGTCGCAAAATAATTGTTTAAAAAAAGAAGGCGTTGTTGAATAAATACGTTTCTTGGCTTATATAAAGCATCATGAAATTTATGCGATGGCTTATATAAGGCATTTTTCATGAATTATTCAACAAAGCCAAAAATGAATTTCCGTTATGACATGCTTCACGCATAATGCGTCGCATAAAGCGTTCATAACGGAAAAGAGCCTGGAAACATGTTTCCAGGCTCTTTTTTTTGGAACTTTATTGGTATTTTTCCGCCCCTTCCCAGGCGAGGTCCAAAATAGCCCGAAGCGATGCCGCAATTTCCTTATCTTCTATGATAATCCCGGATAAACGCTCTCCCAAGGATGCTATACGAACTCGGTTATCATACACCGTCACATCGCAGGTTATCGGAAACTTATCAATCGGAACTCTCCTTCTTTGGCTATCAGACGTGCTTTCCCGCACTCCATCTGTAAAGGTATAAATCGATTTTGTCCTTATGCCTTTCTGAGCTCGCTCGCTCCTCCAAGAAGCGACTTCCGAATCCTTAAAAAATTTATTGATTGCATCCACAGAATATGCCATATTTGCCTCACCTTTGCTGGCACCTCGTAAAAACTCTTCCAACATGGCCTTGATACCCTCTTTTCCCTCGAAATACCTCACGACCGGTCGGTCGGACTTCTTGTTGTTGATCGATTGGAGCTGCGGAATCAACTTTTTCAATTCTTCCGACTTCCGCTTCATGTCGCGCTCCTGCTCCTCGAGGATCTCGACGAGCCGATCCGGGTCGGTCGCGACAAAGAACTGCTTCTTCCCCTGATGGAAGCTGCTGATCAGCCCCTTGGCCATGAGTCCCTCGATAATGAAGTAGGTCGTCGCCCGATTCACGCTGGATTTGTTCGCGATTCCCTGCACCGCGGACTGCCCCAACTCCAAAGAAGCTAAATAGACCTTCACCTCCTTTTCATTGAGTCCAATTTCCATGAGTTCCCGTTCAAGCATACGGTTTTCGTTAGTTCCATACGCAGTATACCATCGTAGCACCGCGCTTTCAAGCCGTGCTGAGATGGTCCGCCCGTACATTCACCGTTTCATCAGATCGGCTTCGACACTCGGAGTCGCTTCCTTACGCACGTTCCGACCGTAAACATGGAGACGGGATATATACGAAAACGAGCCCCAAAGGAGCTCGTTTTTCTAAAACTGCTTCACGATCAGGCCGCAATAGAGGAATCCTTTGAGTCTTTTTCTGGTTCCTCGCCCTTCTTCCAAAAGACTTCAGGCGTATGTCCTTCTTCATGCGTGATGTCAGACTCCGTGTCTGGAAGCTTTCCATCGACACCGTATGTGACATCCTTATCATTCTTTACCACGCCATTCGGACCATCGGGAGCAAGAAAAAAATTCTTCCCTTCATAACTTGCCATATTGATACGTCATACGGATTATATTCCGGCAGAACTCCTACAACAGACCCATGTTGCCGAACAGGGTGAGTGTGATCACCGGCATGAGCGCCAGGAGAAACGCGAACGCGATTTCCTCATGCTCTTTCGCCTTGCGGCACCGCTCGCACGGATGCGTCCCTTCGGCCGCACTATGCACGTCACTCGAGGTGACCATGGGATCATTTCCCATATGTTTATGTTACTGCTTACGAAGAAAAAACGGGTTCCCCGACAAGGGGCACCCGTTTTCACTACAAGGACAGTATACACCATTCGATCGTCGCGGTCAAACGCGATGGATTGAATCCTATTCTTTCTTCGATCCCGGCGTGGCCAGATCCCTGATGAACTGCAGGACTTTGTGCCCTAAAGTCGCCCCTTTGACATCCGCGCTTTCACCGGTGGCATACGCCAGCGGATATATCTTCTTCGTGTCTTGTTCTATTGCTTCGACTCGCTCCTGAAACCGACTCATCGACACTTCAATCGCACGAGAATCCTTCGCTTTTATCGCCTCTTCCGCCCGACGACTCAACTCGTCAATCTCCGGATCCTTCTCCTTGACATACTTCTCACGCGCCTTTTGTTGCAAACGGATATCCTCCTCCATGACCGACCCGGCAACAAACTCCTCCATCCTGATCGGACAATGTTCCTTCATGAACAACTCTACCTGATCTTTCAGCTGGGTGATTTTCGCCGATGCCTCGATTCGACGATACATCACGGATATCGGTGGCTCATCTTTGCCCGCCTCAGCCGATACAAGTTCCGCAAGCTTGTGAAATTTTCCCAGCAAGCCCTGATCGATGATGAATTTTTCCAATACGATCATCTCTTTCCGACGCCGTATGACGCGGTCTCTCGCCGCCTCGTCATCAACCGTTTCAATCATCCCATGAAACGTTATCAGCTGCCTCAGGTCCGCGACACATCCCTTCACTTCCGTAAGTAATCGGTGTCGCTGTTCGGGAGCGGCATCGGAAAACTCCGCGTGCTCAGCCTGCTCATACGCCTCGCGAGCCCGCTTACGGGCCTTTGCAATCTCTTCAATCGAGGCAATTTTGCGGGATTCCGTATCACGGGTGGCAAAAAAGGGCTTAACCTTATTTGTCTCGAAAGATTCCGCCTCCCTTTTCAATACACCGAGTTTCGTCACGAGCCCCTCATAGTGTTCCAAACGTCGTAACAGACCATC
Source organism: Candidatus Moraniibacteriota bacterium (assembly GCA_037139695.1). GTDB lineage: Bacteria > Patescibacteriota > Minisyncoccia > Moranbacterales > UBA1568 > JAAXTX01. The sequence continues at coordinate 8,675 of JBAXFX010000008.1, forward strand.
CGGCGCATCGACGGCAGAGAGAGCCTGCTTCGCCTGTTGAATGAAAGACTCATCCTGAAACGATTCGTCTACTGAAAAAGGGAAATCCTCCTCCCGTATGTCAGCCGATTCGGCTATCATGTGACGTTCCTGGTTTTTCTCCGCCTCGAAGTCGTATAATTCGGCAATCAACCGCCGATGCTCATCGAAGACCTTATCGCGCGAAGCGGGCTTAGGCATTCCCTTTTCAACTTCTTCAATGCCGAGTTTTTTCTTGTAATCATGAGGCAATTCGACTGACGCGTCCCCATCGTCAGCCACGCCCAAGTCCGTGATTTCCGTATCAGTTCCTCCGGAAGATGCGTTTAGAGAGCGTCCTATATCCGCATTATCACTCGCTCCCGACGGTAAATGTTCCAAAAGAGGAACGACCACGCCGCCTTTCCCGAACACTAACTTGTCCGTTTCGGAATACATGTGTATATTCTTTCATGTTCCACGTCGCCGATGACAACAGGATAGCACAAATTTCACGTTTCGGCATCACGCCGACACGTTCATCTTCTCCAATTCCTCGGCGATCACGTTCTTATCGTTCCACGGGATACGCTTATCGCCGACTTGCATTATCTCTTCGGCGCCCTTGCCGGTAACGAGTAGGATATCGTCCGACGAGAGAAGGGCGATTCCCTTGCGGATCGCGACGCGACGATCGCGGATACGGAAGAGTGTCTTTCCGGTCTCTTTATTCCGGATACCTTCTTCCACCTCGTCGAGGATACGTTCCGGGTCCTCATGATACGGGTCCTCGTCGGTCAAGATGACGATGTCCGCGTTCGAAGAGACGATCTCGCCCATGATCGGCCGTTTGCCACGATCACGATCACCGCAGGCACCGAAGACGGAAACGACCTTCGCGCCGTCCTTCCGCATGGTCGAGACAAGGTCATAGAGCTTGCCGAGTGAGTCCGGCGTCAATGCGTAGTCGATGAGTATGGTCGCGCCGAGCCCGTTTTTCACCGATTCCATGCGTCCCGGAACGAGCGCGACGTCCGAAGCCGCCATAGCTATAGTCTTCATCGGCACGCCGAGCATCTTTGCGACGGCCGTGGCCGCAAGCGCGTTCTCGATATTGAACTTTCCCGGCAACCGGAGGGAAAATGCCGTCTCGCCGACGGAAAAACGGGATCCATCGATCGACAAGAAGATGTCTTCCGCAAGCAGGTCCGCCGAGGACTCGACCGTCGAGTAGGTCATTTTCCGTTTTGCCCGCTCAAGGAAGAATTCCGGCTCCCACATGTCGAGGTTCACGACCGCGGCATCGGACACGTCAAAGAGCTTCGCCTTCGCCCGGCGGTATTCCTCCATCGTCTTGTGATAATCAAGATGTTCACGGGTCACATTGGTGATGACCGCGACCGCGAAGCGCACGCCCGCGATGCGCCCCTGGTCGAGCGCGTGCGACGACACTTCGAGTACGGCATGCGTACACCCGGCATCCTTCGCCTCGCGCAGGAATTTCTGCAGGCGATATCCGCCGAGTGTCGTGAACTTCGACGCGTTCACCTGTTCGTTCCCGGCAATCCGAAACGACACGGTGGAGGCGAGTGCCACGCGCTTCCCGTCCGCCTCAAGCATACGCGCGAGGATATTCGAGGTCGTCGTCTTACCGTTCGTCCCCGTCACGCCGACGATAGTCATCCCTTTCGACGGGAATCCGAACCACAACGCCGACAGCCACGCTTCCGCGACATGCGCGATATTCTTCACTCCCTGCGGAACCAGTTTCGAGATGAGATGATTGAGACGTTTCATATATCCATATGTCACTATACGAAAAAATATTTCTTGCTCCCCTTTCCGAGGGGAGCTGTCACGTACTCGTGACTGAGGGGTGTGATTCCAAGTAGGGAAGGCTTCCTGCTCCCCTCTCGGAGGGGAGCTGTCGCGTCGGCGCGGCTGAGGGGTGTGATTCCAAGTAGGAAAGGCTTCCTGCTCCCCTCTCGGAGGGGAGCTGTCGCGTCGGCGCGGCTGAGGGGTGGGAATTAGAAACTGATATGCCCATGATATGTTATTTTTTTCTCATTTCAAAAAATATTTTTACATTCTGTATCATCCTATACGCCGCATACCGAATGGGCGACAAGACGATATCGTACGTGCCCGGAAAAACGGTCGGCGCGGTCGCTGGAGAAAATCCGAATTTGAACCGCGTGATACCGAGCCACTTTCCTTTGCCGGCGGAAAATTCCGACGTACTCACCCCACCAAAATCATACCACGCACATCCCCTTCGTTTTGCCTCGCGCATTCCTTCCCACTGCAAAAGAAACGGGGCCATATCGGCACGATACGTATCATCCGACCCGCCATGCAGATACGTCGCCACATTGCCGCAATATACGACCAGATTCGCCGCGATGACGACGCCGTCCTTCTCCGCGACTATCACGGTTGCCATATCGCCGAGAAGCGTCTCAAGCATCGCCTCGTAGTACGCGACCGGATGAGCGGTGATACCCTTACGATCCGCGGTCCCGGTCACGAGCCGGATGAACGCCTCGCGATACTTCGGTTCGGTCGAGGAAACAATCTTCACGCCACGCTTTTCCGCGATACGGATATTATACCGCGTTTTGGGTTTCATCGCCGAAAGCAGTTCTTCTTCAGAAGGCGTCAGATCGACGACGAATGTCTCGCGCGGCTGCATATCATGAGGCGCCTTCACGATCCGCTGTCCATTTACGGCCTCGCGGATTTCTGCCAACGACTCTTCCGACTCCGGTTCGATCCGTATCCATCCCGCATTCATCTCCTTTGCTTTTGCAAGCAATTTTATAATGGTTTTCCGTATATCCTCCCACCCCTCACCCTCGAAGACTCGGGAGCTCCCCTCGGACAGGGGAGCAGGGACTTTCTCTCCCCACTTGATTCCCGATTCCCGATTCCCAACCGCCTCTCCCTCACTTCGCACTTCGCACTTCGCACTTCTTCCCCTCGGTCCGCGCGGCACATACAGGTATTCCCCCACGATCGGCAACGCATGAACGACCCCGTTTGCGCTCCACTTCTCACCGCAAAGACGCACAGCGCGCCTCCCGGCCGCCTCCTGAAACCGCATCCATTCTTCCGACTGGAGCAGTTCGTCGCACTGAAATCGATTCATTGATTTGTCTGATGTCATATGAAGCTCAGCATTCTCAAATCCCTCTTACTCCCCTTTTCCAAAAGTGGGAAACGAATTATTCATGACCGGTTCAAATGACAGGATTCTCCCTTTGAAAAAGGGAGATGCCCAAAGGGCAGAGGGATTTTGGTTTTCTTAGTATCTATCTCAAATCTCATGTCGAACCGTAAATCCGAAAATCTCGCGGACTCGATTACGGGACATACTTTATGGAATCGTGACGATTTCGGTGCCTGCTTCACACTTTCCACTTTCAGCTTTTCGCTTTTTTGCCCAACAGCCTCAACGCCGCACGGACTTTCTCACCCACATCCTTCACACCCTCCGGCACGGCCTTGAGTGCATCGCGTGCTTCCGAGACCTTGTACCCGAGCGATAGGAGCGCCTCAATCGCGTCGCCGTCAGCTGTCGTCGCACGACCGCCCGCATTCGTCGGTGCGGCGACCTTGTTCTGCAGTTCGACGATAACGCGCTCCGCCGTCTTTTTTCCGACGCCTGAGACCTGCGTCAGCAGCGACGGGTCTTTCTGAACGATGGCGGTCCTAATCGTATCCGTATCCGCGATAGACAATATGCCGAGCGCGGCCTTGGGCCCGATACCGGATACGGAAATAAGCGCCTCGAACACGGTCAGTTCGTCCTCGGAGAGAAAGCCATAAAGCGCGAGGACATCCTCCCGAACATGCGTATGGATGTGGAACGACACCTCTTCCGTCCCGGCAACCTTGCCGAGCACATATGCCGAAACACTCACTTTGTAGCCGATGCCACCCACCTCCACGATGATGGAGCCGTTTCGGATGCCCCTATTTTTTCCCGTAATCCATGCGATCATATCATTCCTCTAACAGTTGAATTCGTATTTTCCCAGCTTCGACTATTCTTTCCTGCTCCCCTTTCTAAGGGGAGCTCCTGAGTCCTCGAAGGCGAGGGGTATGTGGAGAATAACCAATTATCCCTTCCATGATACCGGAATTCCCCGAAATCCGCTATTTTTCTGACGGTATTCCGATATCATTTCTTCATATCACTTCCAGTGAGAAATGCCCAGTAGTTAACTTTGTTGACGACCTGGAAGTTCGAGTTCGGATAGTTCAATCGGAATTCACGGGGTTCTTTCACCTTGTTCTCCTTCCATTTGAATTCGGACGCAAGAAACTTCCCATCACGCTCCTCCACGAGGTCGATTTCCCTTTGCTCATACGTTCTCCAGAAATATCGTTGCGAAGACACCGACCGATAGGAACAGAGCTTCAATCGCTCGATGAAAAGAAAGTTCTCCCACAAGGCCCCTATATCGTTACGTGATGCGATGTCACTCCATTGGGAGAGGAGCGCGTTCCGAACCCCGAGATCATAGAAATAGTATTTCCGTTTTCCTCGCACCTCGTTTCTCATGTTTCGTTTCAACGTGGAAAGCGAGACGATCACGAATCCCTTCTCAAGGATATCGAGATACTTCTCGATCGTGCGCACGTTGGCACCAAGCTGCCGAGCGAGTTCGTTCAATGAGACTTCGTTACCGATCTGAAGGGCGAGCAATCGGACCAGATCGACCAATGTACGCGATTTCTTCACGCCATCAAGCGCAAGGACATCCCTCAGAAGGTACGAATCAACGATCTCATCGAGGAGGGTCATCTTTTCCTGTTTCTCAGGTGCAAGAAACACGTCCGGATACGAACCATATACCAGGAATTCATCCAGACGGTTTTGAAGATCGAAAGCGGAATACGTCTCCGCAAGTTCGAACTGTGCGAACGGATAGAGTGTTATCACTTTCTTCCTCCCGACCAGTGGCTCACCGACCTGATTGAAAAGATCAAAACTCGAGGAACCGGTGACGACGACCCGGATTCCGGGAAACTGGTCGACCACGATCTTCAGACCCCCGCCGACTCCTGGAATCTGTTGCGCCTCGTCGATAGCGATAAGTTCGTTGTCTCCGAGATAGTCCTTGATCTTATCAAAATCGCCGGAGCCGAGGATTTCCTGAACACGGATATTTTCTCCGCTATCGAACCGGTATTTCAAGGACGTCTTTTCGAGAAGCTCCTTTAAAAGAGTCGTTTTTCCAACTCGACGTGGTCCATAAATGACCAACACCTTGTTTGGCTCCAATAATGGCTCTATCGGGCTATAATGTCGCTTAATCATAAAAACCTGTATTGATTATAAATATAGTAATCAGAATATATGTATTGATTATACATATTTTCAATATATGTGCAAGTATACACTCATGTAAGCCATAAAAGTCTAATGAGGAAGCGCTCTTGGAAAATCGACCAGGCCATTTCCGCAACCACGATATCGCATCCGGGTTTACCAATCATACTCCTCCGATTTTTCCTGGCTCAGCAATATGTTCATGCACGCCCTGCTTCAAAAATACTCACGGTATTGCCAAAATCCCTTAGCCATGATAGAAAGGAAAGGACCTCTTTCAGGTCGTTTTTTCATCATCAAGATCATCGTTATGCCCATCAAAGAGAACGCCAAGAAATACATGCGTGTGACGGAGAGAAAGACGGAACGCAACAAGATCGTGAAGGGTGTGTTCAAGAGCGCTATCAAGGCCACTCGCGAAGCGGTCGCGACCGACAAGATCGACGCCGCCAAGGAATCCTTCAAGAAGGCTCAGAAAGCCATCGATAAGGCCGTTTCCAAGGGTATCCTCAAGAAGAACACTGCCGCCCGCAAGAAGTCCCGCCTCAACGCCGCCATCAAGAAGGCCGCGACGAAGTAGTTTCTTCCGCTTCATTTCAGACAGAATAAAACCCCGTCAACTGGCGGGGTTTTTGTTACATGTCTTCTCATTCACTCCCCCTGCTCCCCTGCCCGAGGGGAGCTCCCTGGCCTTGCCAGGGTGAGGGGTGCAACAACCCCTCCCTTGTTCCTCAGACCTCTTCGGAACAAGTCCTCAGACCTCTTCGGAACAAGTCCTCAGACCTCTTCGGAACAAGTCCCCTTTCCAAGGGGAGAAGGTATGCTCTCACAGCTTCTCCACGAAGAGTGTGAGTGCGAGTTCGGGATCGATCTTGCCGATTTTCATATCGGCATCGAGATCTGCAAGGAGTGACAGTCCGGACTTGAGGCGGTCAAGCGGGAAAGCGCTCATCTTCGAGAGCAGTTTCGAGACGACGAACGGGTTCATCCCGGTCGCGCGCGCGATATCGTCCTGGCGCATATTACCGCGGTCGTATTCCCCTCGAACTTTGAAGAGCTCGCGGATCTGCCAGGCGAGCAGGCCGAAGAGTTTCTGTACTCCGCCCGAATCCGCGCGCGCCTCACGCAGAAGCAGCTCAAGGGCTCGCCCCCGATTCCCCGACACGAGTGCATCAAGCGCGGCAAACACCTTCTCTTGCGGATTTTCATGAATAAACCGATCGACATCCGCCACCGATACTTCCCCTTCCGCCTTAAAAAGCGCCAATATTATCGATTCCGACGATGCTCTCCCGGAATCAGTCCCGCAAGCGGAAACTATCTTCGCCAGAGCCTCACGAGAAAATGAAATACCGGGAACGACAGTGCGGGCCTCGGAGGAAACGAATACCTCGGCTTCATGTGACGAAAGCGAGTCGAATATCTCAACTTTCCCGGCAGTCTTTTTCAGGAACGCGAACAGCTTGTCTTTCGCCTTCGGTTGTTCCGTTTGGGAAAAGATCATAGACACTCCGTCTCCGAGCCGTTTCAGCATCTCCCTCACCTTCACCGCCTCGTCGTCCGGAAGAGAAAGAGCCTCACGAATATCAAGCAGACACTCCGAAGAGAACAGGTCCGCCGATCCGGATTCGAGTAATTTTTTCGCGACCGAGCCGGAGTCGGCAGACGCGTCGATAATCGCGATGTTTCCGGACGGATACTTCGCGAGAAATCCCTGCTTCAATTCGGTCCGGCGTCGCACGAGTCGGAACCGGTCCTTCCCGGTGAGGAGAACGATCATAAGGGATATTCAAGGCTGATAAGTGTTTCTCTCCTATTTCGAAATGCGAAATTTACTTTCCTCTCACGTAGAACCGAAAGGGAGCCACTCGGCTCCCCACAGTATACCAGACCTGGAACGAATTTAGGCCTGAGGCACCCATTCCACTGCCATACCCGGAATGATCACTTCGACCCAGATCTGCCCGGGGACGAACTTCACCTCCTGTCCTGCATTGTCATAAAAGGTCAGCTTGGAATCGGCGCTTGCCTTAGACTTTTTCCAGGTCCCATCAATCTCCTTGCCATTGAAAAAGAATTGTGCCGAACCGCTATCGGTAGTATCGAACCACGGGTCACCTATCTGGAGATTATTATACCGACCCGAGATATTCGTCGGCCCCGTCTTCTCCCCGTCCGGCAGATTCGCCCACGGGTCCTGCACACCCCGCGCCGTATAATCGACATTGGCCATGATCTGTTCGTTCTCGGCCGTCATGACCACGATATTTTTCGGTGCGATGCGCTGGCCATTATTCCGATCCGTGTCCGCGGTTCCTCCCCACGTACGCAGATATGAGTTCGACGCCTTATCATAGTTATACTCGGCCTTCATGACACCCGGATAACCGACGCGGAGATATCCCCCACTCGGCCGATCGGTTTCCGTCGCTTCCGCCTGGTGCGGATACCCTGAAAACGTATTCGTGGAGCTGTATCCGAATTCCTTCGCACACGAAAGAATCGCATCACCCTTGGCGTAGCCGGTATCCTCGACACGCATAAGTCCTGTCCGATCCTTGCGGAAGCAGCACTGAGGCGCCTTCTTTCCGCCCTGACCGTTGCAGTCGATATTGTCGATTACGCCCTCATTCAGCTTCTGAATCGCGAATGCCGATCCGCCCCATCCGACGAAGACCGCATCAAGTCCCTTTGCGAGTGCGATATAGTCGTGCCGAGCGCTCCGGAGGGCGCCGATTTCAGTCGGCATATTGCACAGATAGACCCCCATGAGCCGCGTCACGAAGATGCCTTCGGCCGGGTTCGGCATCTCGAAGACCATATCGGCCTGAGAGAATCCCGCAACCGGTCGGGCCTGGACATCCACCGGTTGCATGAACGCGAACGGTCGGCGATTCCAATTGTCACACGCGAGCCCCGAGATAGGACTCACGTTCCCCGTATTAAGCGGTCCCGAAGACGGCGCCGTGCCGTTCTCAATCTGAATAGGACTCACGTTGCTTCTCCTTAGAAAATCCCGGCCGACCGTAAAGTACGCGATTGCAAGTGCCACCAAGACGGAAAGCACCGCGACGACGGCCTTCTGTTTCTTATCCATACGAAAAAATGACTAGTTACGACGAGACCCCATCAGTATAGCACGACTCGGAAATAAAAATAAAAAAAGAGACGGATCGATATGATCCGCCCCGTCCGTCACTGCCTTTGCCCGATAAGACGCACGTATTTCTCGTGCGAACGATCGGGAGAGAAGAAGAGATGCCTCTGCCGGTGCGCGACTGCCGGTTTCTCCGGAGCCGATATCCGAATGAAAAACACGGCCGGTACATCCCGACCCCTCCTCTTTCGTTGCCCGACCCGGGCGAGAAACCGTATTCCCTCATGCTCGTACCGGTATCCGACCCGTCCAAGCATGCCGACTTCTTCACCGATCCGTTTCTGATCCGGAAGGACGTCTTTCGAATAGTGCTCCAAAAAATACCGCTTGATGGCCAGAGCGACCAATTCACGCGCAAGTACGGAATCAGTCGGTTTTTCAATACTATACATGATATCCTCCTTGGTTCTTGATTCGTTTATTAAAGGACTCATCTTATCCAAGCATGCGAACAATATCGCTTTCCCGGAATAAAATCAACCCGACAGAAGAAAAACCGGAGTCCTATTCAGGACCCCGGCTTCGCGAGTTTGCTTGAAATCCGGTCAAAATGAAACCAAAAAATCCAGTGTTCCACTGTGGCTGGAAAGGCCTTCGGGTTCGTCGAGACCGCGAAACGAAGCGTCTTCCAGAACCACTTTCGTGCCCGAGAAAAGATTCCGATCTTTACGATACAAAGGAGAAATGCCCGAGTCGCTCCCCAGGACAAATGGTTCCTCAGGAACGGATTCGGCCGGTAGTCACCCAGGAACCTCAGTAACCGATAATGATACGGCCCGGGAGCATAGATCGTCGAGACGACCCGGCGATATCCAGACTCCAACGCCTCACGCGACATACCATTATTTGGAACGAAACCGACGCTTCCATCGGTATTGTCCCCGGCCGACTGATCAAGAAGCCGTCCTTCCTCCTTCAGCCGATGATACAGTACGGTTCCCGGAAGTGCCTGCAGGGTTCCCACCATAGCGGTCATGATACCGGTGTTCTGTATCAATGCGATCATCTTCCCGAATGTAGCCCTGGTATCCTGGTCGAAACCGAGTACGAACCCGGCCTGCACCTGAATACCCGCTTGAAGCAGTCGGCTCATCGCCTTTGGAACATCGATATCCACGTTGTGATGCTTGTTCGCCCCTTTCAGACTCTCGGCCTCCGGCGTCTCGATACCGGTAAATACGCGGAAGAACCCGGCCTTCACCATCAGGGAAATCAGCTCATCGTTCGCCGCTAATCCTATATCCGTCTGGGTATAGAACCGGAACGGGTAACCGCGCTCGATTTGAAAGTCCGCAATCGATTTCAGTACTTCCTTGGCCTTCCCGGGATTCCCGATAAAGTTATCGTCAACGAAGAATACCGTCCCGCGCCATCCGCAGGAATACAACGCCTTCAGTTCCGCCTTCATCCGATCCGGCGTCTTCAACCGCATCCGACGGCCGAACAAGGTCGTCACATTGCAGAATTCGCAACCATACGGACACCCGCGACCCCATTGCAGTGCCATCGAAGTGTATTTCCACATATTCCTTCCTAGCAGGTCGAAACATGGAATCGGACTCCTCTTGATGTCACAAAACGCATCCGAACGATATTCCTTCTTCACGAAGCCGATGCCTCTCCTTAAATCCTCAATAAGCGAGGGGAAAAGACCTTCCGCCTCACCGAGAAACAGACTGTCAGCCATTCCGGAAAATTGTTCCGGATCAGCGGTCACCATCGAGCCACCAAGCACTGTCTTCTTCCCGAGATCACGACACCGTTTAAGCACCCTGCCCGTTGACTCTTGTTGCACGATCATCCCGCTCACAAACACGATGTCCGCCCACAGGATATGCATACCGGTCAACCGCTCGATATTCTCATCGACAAAAACGGTTTCCCAATCTCTTGGTATCATGGCACCAATCGTCAGAAATCCGAGTGGGGGAAGCGCCGCTTTTTCTCCGGTAAATTCCAAAGCACCCTTGAAGCTCCAAAATGTCGTATCCGGATATTTCGGGTATACCAACAATACTCTCATATAAGCCTCCTTTTGAGTTTCTTCGCATTAAAATGTTAAAGTCCTTTCAAAAATCCTTCCCTTTGATTCCACCAAGGAAACAAGGGTATTCCATACTACTCGCATCACAGCCCGACCGCAAGCTGCCGTACGTTTTTCTATAATTCTCCCCAGTCTTTCCCGATCGCCGTCTCGACGATGAGTGGCACACGAAGTGTATAGGCGGATTCCATCGCCTGTTTCAGTTCCTTCGAGAACGCTTCCGCGATATTTTCCTTCACCTCGAATATGAGTTCGTCGTGCACTTGAAGAAGCATCCGGACGGAATCACCGTATGTCGGCAGTAGCTCGGCAACGTGAATCATCGAGAGTTTCATGATATCCGCCGCGAGTCCCTGTATCGGCATATTGATCGCCATGCGTTCACCGGATTGCGCGAGGTTGCGGTTGTCACTATTGATTTCCGGCACGTATCGGCGACGTCCAAGCTCCGTTTCGACATATCCTTTCTCACGCGCGCTCACCTTCATCCCCTCCATATAGCCCGTCACGCCGGGGAATTTCTTGAAATACGTATCGATGAATTCAGACGCTTCCGCAGGCGTGATACCGAGGCTCTGCGAGAGTCCGTACGCGCTCATACCGTACATGAGTCCGAAATTGAAAACCTTCGCCTGACGTCGCATGTCGCTCGTCACGTCCGCAGGCGTAACGCCGTACACGGCCGAAGCCGTCGTGCGATGCACATCCTCCCCGTTCTCGAACGCGGACACAAGCGATTCGTCCCCGCTCACGTGTGCCATCACGCGAAGCTCGATCTGCGAATAGTCGGCGCCCACCAGCAAATACCCCGGCTCAGCCTCGAATGCGCCACGGATGGCCTTGCTCCATTTCTCACGCGCGGGAATATTCTGCAGATTCGGCTCGGTAGAAGAGAGCCGTCCGGTCGTCGTCACGGCCTGCTGATACGTCGTATGGATCCGCGACTGCGCATCGACTTGTGCCGGGAACGCGTCGAGATACGTCGTCTTGAGTTTGAAGAGTTCCCGTTCTTCCTCCACGAGCGCCACGATCGGATAGTCTTTCAGCTTTGCAAGTTCGGGAGACGCCGTGGAAATGCCGGTCTTCGTCCGCTTGAGACCGGCGGTCGGTATGTGAAGGTCGACGAAAAGAATCTCGGCGAGCTGCTTCGGCGAATTGATATTGAATTCCTTGCCCGACAGATCGTAGATCTTGCGTTCGATCGTCTTGAGTTCCTTGCCGAGTCCGTCGGAAAGTTCCCGGAATTTCCCCGTATCGAGCCGTATGCCTTCTTCCTCCATCCGTGCCAGGATCGGAATAAGCGGCATTTCGACCTCCGCGAAGAGTCGCGAAAGTTTCCACGATCCGGATTGTTCGGCGGAGACGGTTTCCATTTTTTCCTTCAACCGAATCGAAAGCCGGAAAATCCCTTCGGCGAGCGTAAAAAACGTTTCGCCGTCGAACGCCTCAAGGAGCAAATGTTCGAGTTCGATCCGCGTCCCCGCCTGCAAGAGATACCCGGCAATCATCGTATCGAAGGCGATGCCGACAAGCGTGATACCCTCGTTTCGGAGCGCATGCCACGCCGTCTTCGCGTCGTGAAACACCTTCGGAATTTCCGCGTCTTCAAAAAATATCTTCAAGGGAATTTTCGTCTCATCGTTCCATTCGACGACGACCGCCGACCCGACGGATGTCAATTCGACCGTCGCGATTCCCGCCGTTCCGAAAAGCGACGCTTCGCCGGATATTATATTTGCCGCCACCGCCCCGCCTTTCACTCCAGCAAGAAATTTTTCGACATCTTCAGCCGCCCTCAATACACGCGCTCGTACTTTCTTTTCAACTCCCTTTTTTTCACTCCCTCCCCCCCTCACTTCTGTCTGTTCACTACTCACTGCTGTTCCCTGACCGTTCCCCGGTATCCTCTTCAACAGGCTGTAGAATCCGTTATTCCTGAAGAGCTCCGAAACGACGATCGGATCGAAATCACGCGCCACACAAGCCTCCGGGTCGAAGTCGACCGGCGCGGAGGTATCGATCGTGCCGAGTTCCTTGGAAAAAAACGCCATTTCCTTATCGGCAACAAGCTTCTTTCGCACGCTTTCTTTTATAGTATCGAGCGAATCGTAGATATTCTCGAGCGAGCCGAACTCGCGAAGCAAATCCGTCGCGGTCTTGACCCCGATACCTGCCACGCCGGGAATATTGTCCGAGCTGTCCCCCGCGAGCCCCTTGTAGTCCGGAATAGCAGCCGGCGGAAACCCGTACTTCATATTCACCGCGGTCTCGTCGTACAAGACGATGTCCTTCACACCCTTGCGAAGCGCGAACACCTTCACGAGTGGCGTCACGAGCTGCAACGCGTCATTGTCGCCGGTGACGATGATGGTCGGTATGCCACGCTCGGATGCCTGCCGCGCCAGCGTCCCCACACAGTCGTCCGCTTCGAATCCCTCCTGCTCGTAAATCGGGATATTGAACGCGCGGACCAGATCCTTCACCAAGGGTATCTGTGCATACAGATCGTCCGGTGCCTTGACTCTGGTCGCTTTGTAGTCGGCATACTTCTCGTGCCGAAACGTCGGCGCGGCTAAGTCGAACGACGCGGCAATGTATTCCGGATGGAATTTCTCCAAGACGGACAGAAGCGTCATCGCCACGCCGTACACCGCCCCGACCGTCTGTCCGGCCTTGTTCGTGAGTGGCGGCAACGCATGGTACGCGCGATGAATCAGCGCGTTCCCATCAAGCAGCACCAATATTTTTTCGTCTGATTTTTTTGGCATATTTTTTCTTCCTGCTCCACTTTTGAAGGGGAGCTGTCGAGTCTTCGAGACTGAGGGGTGAATATCTCGCGTATTCCTCTCCTCCATTACAGCGCCCTTACAAGAAAAAGTAAAATCCCCATCTACTCCTCATTCTTGCGCTTCGGCTCCCGTGGCACCAGCGTATCGAGATAATTCTTCCGATTCACGGTCATAAACGAACTGTCCGGATAGGTCTCCTTCCACAATTTCGGCTCTTTCGCGGTATCCGACCATTTACATTCGATTGCCACAAGCGCGCCACGAGACTCTCGTATTATATCGACTTCCTTGCCGGTATGCGTGCGCCAGAAATAATATGTGTCGGACCCATCCGCGATAGCATTTTGCTTGACCAGTTCCATGAAGACAAAATTCTCCCACAATTGTCCGACGTCGTTTCGAGATGCGAGCGAGCCGAACTGTCCGATGACCGCATTGCGGACGCCATTGTCCAGGAAATAGTATTTCGCCTTCTTCGTGATCTCGTTTCGCAGATTCCGACTGAATCCCCGTACTCGCCGGATCACGAACATCTTTTCGAGCAGATCGAGGTACCGACCGACCGTTTTCGTATCGGTCTTGAGCGCGACAGCGATCTCGTTTTGCGATACCTCGCTCCCTACCTGGAACGCAAGCATGCGCACGATATCTCGCAACAGGTCCGGCGACTTGATACGGTCGAGTGCGAGAATATCGCGATACAGATATGACGAGACGAGCTCGTTCAAGATCCGTTCCTTTTCCGCGCCACTCTTTGCAAGCAATACATCCGGATACGATCCATAGACAAGGAAATCATCGAGCCCTGACGTGAGTTCGAACCGGCTCGCCGATAGTTCCGACTGGGCGATTGGAAAAAGTGTCATGACGAAATGTCGCCCCGTAAGCGGCTCACCGATCTCCGAGGAAAGCTCGAACGAGGACGACCCGGTCAGGATGAATTCCTTTTCCGGAAATGCGTCGATGAGCATCTTCATTCCGAGTCCGATACTCGGCACTTGTTGCGCTTCGTCGATCGCGACAATGTCATACGGCCGAGCGAAATCGAGCATATCCTCGCGGATCTCACTTCCGAACAGTTCGCGTACACGGAAATCATCCCCTACGACGGAAAGGGTTTTCCGATCCTTCTTCGAATCGAGATATGACTGAAGCAGTGTCGTCTTGCCGACTCGCCGTGGACCGTATATCACGAGCACACGCTTGGGTGCGGTCGCCTTTTCAATAGATTGTTTTCGAGAGAAGTTCATGATTCCATGGTATATCAAACCATATATTATGTCAAATATATGGTTTACAAAACCACAATATTATAACTCTCAAACGACTCTTCCGGACGAAAAATCATATTTCATGCTTTATATATAGTATAAGTCGCCTCTTCATCAACAAATCCACCAAAGGATCATCGTCCATCTGTTCAAGCTGTAGACTGAACTTCCGTCGACAACGGCGCGTCGCGACGGCGCGTCGCGACGTTTGACTTTTCAACGTTTGTATGCTATACTCCCCTGTTCTAATAGAGAGTTCTTTTGGATAAAAGCTTACCTCTTCCTGCGGAAGAGAAGGATGGTTTCACATCACCCCTCTGTCGGACAATGCTCCGAGCCTGGAGGGCCTGTCAACTGAAAAGAAGACGGGGGAATCATCAGGTCAAATCGAGGGATCGGAAATCGCGAACGGAGAAATATATATTCAATGCAATATGTTCACTCTCCCCTGCCACTCCCGATCCCTTCTCCATTCAGGTCATCATCCCGAGATGGTGTGTTGGATGGAGAAGCAGTATCTCATTAACAATCAAGACAGGATATAATAATGAACACTACAAATTCTAATGTCCGTCATTATCTCATTTCAGGCAAAGGCGTGAAAGACGGAAAGGATGTATATTTCGATTCGTCATTCGCTTGCACGGTTTTTCCCTCACGAGATGAGATCAAAAAAACATTAATTGTGACGGAAAACAATGTGACGGATTTCTGTATTATTAATACATATCCATTTAAATCACAGGCGGACTTCGAAACATGGAATGAAACAGACCCATTAAAACCGTCCCCGGAAACGGATACGATGAGATATTTTCTCATCACGTATTATGGTACTATATCAGGCCTCAACGCAATCGGGGATTATGCTTTTGGTGCAACCGGACTCCCGCCGAAATTGGCTCTTATTGAATATTTCCAGTCAGAATGTTCACTCCGAGACTTTTCCGTAATTTCAATTCTTGAATTTTCCGAATTGGATTTTAACAATTGGAATTCGAAAAAATAGTAGGGTATAGGGGCAAGTTACATGCGACTTGAAAGTTTTACGGAGCACGGCGCTAGCTGATGCTCTTTTTTTATCCGCATATCATTATTCCATCATCTTCAATTCCCATATATTTTGTCGAATCGAAGACATTCAATCACGATTCATCAACTCGTTAACCCGTGAATCCGTTAACAGGGTATCTCTTTTATGCCACGCCGGAGCCTCGGGGTTGGCGAGCCACCGCCCTTCCCTGTTCCCACTCCCGCCCTGTCTACTTACTACTTTCTGCTTGCTACCTGTTCCTACTCCCACTTCACATTTCCTTCACCACGCCGAAGCCTTGACGGAGGCGGGCATTGCCACGCCGTAGCCTTGGCGGAGGCGGGCATTGCCACGCCGTAGCCTTGGCGGAGGCGGGTCACTCCCATCCCCGCTTCCTGCTCCCCTGCCTGAGGGGAGCTCCCGTGGCTCTGCACGGGTGAGGGGTGGGAGCGTTCCCCTGTTTCCAGTTCAATGTTATCTGTTCCCGCTCCCCGTCTGTCTTTGCGAGAGCGTACTCGCTCGTGGCAATCCATCCCCATTCCCTACTCCACACTTCCTTCGTCACGCCGAAGCTCTAGCGAAGGCTGGACACTCCTAGTTTCACGCTCTCCTCTTCCGTTCATCGATCGCGAAATCAAGCAGGGCAAGTAATTCGTTCTTGAAATCGGACTTGAGCCGATGCTTTTGATTTTCATCAACCAATTCACCGATACCTTCCAAAATTGTGTTTGCAGAAATCCGCTCCGCCGCTAACGTTCGAACATGCGCAAGAAGCTCGACGGCATTCAGATTAGTACGAGCCGTAATAATATCTTCATTGAATCGGACGGACTTACTCAAGAGATACCAAATGTCATAAAAATCACGGTTTGCCACTCCCGTACGTTCCGTTGCCGCAACCAGTTTGTGTGCGAACGAATCTTCCAAAGACAAAGTAATCACATCGATTCCATAAAAATTCTTTGTTTCGTACGTATTGAGCGGTTGCTCCCTTTGGGAAATTTCAACTTTAACGCCCTGCTGTCCTGGTTCGTACCGAAGGAGGAAAAACAATGTGGATATCTTTTCTGCCTCGTCGTCTATTGTTCCATACCGGCGCAAAATCTTGCGAATCTCATTGGAAACAGCTACCGAACTCCCGCCAGGCAAAAGATCAAAATCGAGATCGACGGAAAACCGATCGAGCGCATGGAAAAAATACAGCATTGTTCCGCCCTTGAATCCAAGCATACCGGCACACGAAGACCGATAGATGTCTCGCAAGACGTTGAACAACACCTCACGATGTTTTTGTTGTTTGAGCATAATATTCCTTTATTATCAGACGAATATCCAATTGTACCCGCTTCGTATATATCATGGAGGTCTGTTCCAAACGTTCCGGATCAATGCCACGCAGATTGTCAAAATGATACCCGGGCGAAAGATACAGCCGATCGCACATCGCCCTTTCCATGCTCGCTACCGTGGCCGACCCCTCTTCACGAATACCGAGTGGGTTCAAAAGAATCCCTTTCCCTATCTTCTTATACCGGAATTCGAGTGATCCGATGCATCGCGTTAACGTATTATCGGAAACGGAATATACCACACCGTCATACCTTTGAAAAATCACATTCTCTTTCGCAAGCACTGTTTCGAGACTCACATACGACGGCGACTTCAATTTATTCGCGAGTTCGTACCGGTCATATTGATTATTCAGCGCATATATACCGCGACTCAATCGGACCAGTTTTCCACGCCGAAATAATCGGCTCACAACCGTTTTCAGGTAGTCCGCATCGGCAATTTTCCACAAGATCCGAAGGTCCTGCATCGAAAAGACCGTTTTTTTGCTCAGTGCCAACTCTTCAATATACATATTCTATCACTTACAGGTAATCCTTTTTGATTACTTACTGATGATAGTATACATCTTTTTCGTTTCTCAGTCAAACTCTCATTACTCCGCGCCGAAATTCTTTACAAAGGTAGGCAGATTCTGTCCGGTCCTTGTTGTTCGTTCTAAGTTATCAGCTATAGTTCCCCAACCTCACTGCATACTTCACATTTCTCATTTCATATTCCTCCTCCCCTTGCTACCGACTACATGCTACTTCCTACTTTCCCCTGTCTCCGTCTACTTACTACATACTACATACTGCTGGCGTTGTTGAATAATTCATTTAGCTTTAATAAGCCTTAAAATGTCATTTAATTTTTCAGACATCACTATTTATTGATAATTTTTTGACTTTTTACGAAAATAACAGCTTAGATAAAGGTTCGAATTATTCAACAACGCCCATACTGCTTACTACCGTTCCCTCTCCTAAGCCGTTAACTGATAGCTCCCTCCCCATCCACACTCATCAATGGTAAAATGTCGGTATGAAATACGAGATCCAAAACGTCATCTCAAAACTATCGGTAGAAACGCCTACCCCCCCTGTACGGGAAGCCTCGGGCGATTCTATAAACGAAAGCGGTGAGCTACAAGAACGGCTCGATGCGGTCCGAAATTGGACGCGTGACGTGTTGGAATCGAACTATCCGAAATTTGAACCCCTCACGGAAAACAGATTCCTCGATTTCTGTGAAGAACAAGGCCTCGCGCGAATATGCAGACAAGAAACAGCAGAGCCTGTCCTGCCTCAAAAAAAAGGGCATGATTATTTTGGATGGCGCAAGGAATCATACAAGGAATCCGATGTTGAAATCGATCGGGCACCGATCGAAGTCTATTTCGACGAGCTTATAGGACTTCTGGAAAGAAAGGCCGAGGAAAATGCAAGCGATTTGAGCTCTTTCAGAGAAGAAACCGTCAACCATGAGACTTCGAATCCGTGGTTCGGGCATCGACTCGAAACGACGAAAAAGATATTTTTCCAGGCACGAGTCTGGAACAACCCGGCCGTTCGACAGGCGTTCACCTTTCCGCTTTCCCAGGAAATCGCGAATACCCTTTTCCTCTCCGATATGACGGAGATAGAGCGTATCGCTCTCGGATTGAAAAGCGCGTCTCCGGGCGAACTGTTGGATGTCATTCAGTCGCTCCCCGTACCGCCCGATCCCTTCTATGATGAGGATGAGGACGGCAAAGAGGTGCCCGAAAACACCGCCGCAAGACGAAACAAATTTCGGTTCATCCTCGAAACGATCGCGGAAACCGACGTTCCGGTGATACGCTTCGCAGCCCGACACGAACTTTCAGAAATGGAAGAACATTGGGACGCGATTGATGCGGATTGGTTGGCACGGTATGAACCGGCCGATTCCGGCCTCTCCGAACTTTCATCCGAACAACAGACCGACGCGAAACGACTCAGAAGAAAAGTGCTTCCGGACAAAGGACTTTCCTATGGAAACGAGATGTTGCGTACCGCCGATGACGCCATCACGATATACGACGAGAACTTCATGCCGCAGTATATCGTTCGGGTACCATCTGAAACGCTGGACCGGATCCTCTCATCCGACGGAAAGACAGATTGGGAAAGTTTGGAGATATCAAGAACACTCCTCGATCGCGATAAAAAGCCCGACAACGCATCGATCAAATGGGCCATTCGGGTAATGAAGGAGAAATTACTGGGTGATATCGATCCATCGGATACGGAGACGCTCTCGGAAAAATTCATGTCCATATCTTCCGTCCTCTCACAGGATCAGTGGAAAGGTCTCCTTGACGGGCTGTCGGAAATTGAAACGTGTTCGGATGAGATCGAAAAGGCTCAGAACGCCGATCAGGCGCTCTTCAACGAACGGATAGATCAGGAATACAAGAACATTGTCGCTCCGATAGAGGCACGCTATTCACCGGAAGATTCTTATCTTCATCCGGATGACTTGTCCGAGGATGATAAACGCACTATAGAGACATTCAATGTTTGGAGAAGAAACGAGCCAGACCAACACCTTCAAAAAAACTTCGACATACGAAAAGCCGTCAGACACGAACGGCACGTCGCCATGACCGAACGGTCCGTAAACGATCTCCTTCGAGTTATTCGGACCGACCGCGATAAATTCCGACGGGATATCCTCACCTTCATGGACGTAAGTGCCGAACATGCGGCGGCTACCGGAGAACTCCTCTACGTAAAGCCGGTTCCGTATAAACATCTCGTCAACGACCCGTCGATCGTGCCGTTCGAAAAGAAAGACCGGGATGCCGCGTCCATACTCCGGAATCTCCATACGCCGAGCCATGCCGACATTCTCGGAATGGATTTCTCCCGGCTTCCGCTCCGCGCGCAGGTCCATTTTCTCCTGTTCCGTGGCAAGGAAGATTCCGCCGCCGCCGAACGATTCCGCCTCGTCTTGGAAAAGCATCCTACGCTTTCTGACGACATCGCCTATTCGTTCCTCGCCACGGCAGAAGGGTCGGAATACGGCGAGACGATCCTCTCACTCGCGGAATCGCTCGATACCGAAACGCTTGGACCCATCCTGAAAAAATACGCCGAGATCACGAAGGATGCGGACGCCGTCGCGGATTTCATACGATCGGAGTTTCCGAATCTTGATGAGACCGAAACGGCATCGGTCGCCGGGACGGTCACGAAAAACCTCCTTCGCCGCGGACGCGATCTTCTCGTGGACTTCTCAAAGGATACCGACACCGATCACCCATCCCTCCTCCGGAAGCTTGACGATATCAGCGCCGGCGTCGAACTCTACAAGAAAACGTTCCGGACATTGCACGAGTCCGGAAAATTGAATAATCCGGCCGAGATGGCGAATACGGAAATACTGACCCTGTCGCCGGAAGACCTCTCGGAGAAAGACAAGGAATGGATGCGTGGACTGTATCGCAAAAGTTACCCTGAATCGGGGTATTCCTCATCGTTTCGCGAAGCGATCTTTGCCGGTTTAGATGCTCGCGTGGAGAAAACCGGACCAGGTACGCGCTGTCATGTCCTCCGAAGGAACCAGGAGAACGTTTCGTTCGTCTTCTTCGAGGATACCGGAACATCGGAAGACGGCCGCACGGAAAAATTCGGCAGTTCATTCAATGTCGAACCGGAATACAGGAGTGACATGGTCGGCGGAGCGTTCTGGGACAGAGTACTCGCTGAAGAATCGGAAGGATCCATCGTCACCATCACCGGCGATCACGCGTTGCCGAATCCGGTTTCCGACTTTTATAT